>JAUVHR010000074.1 GCA_030593165.1 Candidatus Thorarchaeota archaeon | reverse complement strand
GTACTCCAAGCTACTCTGGGGTAAGAAACAGAAGGATTTGACAATGGAAGCAATCAAGAGCATTCAGGAACCAACCCCGTTCGCCCAGCAAATTGACAGCATAAAGACACTTTGGAAGGAGCTTTTAGAAGACGCAATAGTGTTCCTAAAGTTTAATGATCACAGAGAAGGTGACTGGCATGA
Source organism: Candidatus Thorarchaeota archaeon (assembly GCA_030593165.1). Classification (GTDB taxonomy): domain Archaea; phylum Asgardarchaeota; class Thorarchaeia; order Thorarchaeales; family Thorarchaeaceae; genus JAJRWI01. The sequence continues at coordinate 11,517 of JAUVHR010000074.1, read as the reverse complement.
TGCGAATGCATTTGGCGTCGAGAATTTGTCGAGGTTCTTCGATACCCTAGGCAGCTTCGAGAGATCGATGTCACCAATCCTCACTAAATCGAGGGACCATCTAGTACACGTTATGAGGGTGTATCTACTAGGCTGGTGGATGTTGAGCGACAATGATATGGGTTTTGAGAAGATTGATTGTGGAGATGTTCAATTCAAGGAGATTCCCATAGTATTCCCCAAGACTGTACAAGAACTTGAAGGAGGAGATGATGCTAAGTTGTACAAGAAGCATCCTTTTGAAATCTCTAAAGAAGAAAAGGAAGCTATGTGGTGCATCATTTCACTATGTCATGATCTGGGTCTAGTTCTCGAGAATGTCTTCAACATCAACAAAGAAGCTAGGCAGATGTTTGAGCAGCTTGGTCGAGTTTCAATGAGGGAACTGGAATATGGAACAACTCCAATGTTTCATAGTATCTGCAATCTCGTTCTGAAACTCATAAGCTCGGACGTAATCCTACAGTGGCAGGAATCTACCAAGATGAATGGAGAAGACGAAGAACATGAACAAGAAACCGGAAACAATGTCATTCAGGAAGACGCTCTCGATAGTCAGTTCCTTATCCATGTTCAACCGAAGTACTATCAGAAGTTCATGGTCGCCCTCGATAACTATGATCACGGGGTTCTAAGCTGTGTAATCTTGCTCAAGAATCTCATCTACTTCCTGGAATCTGATAGTCAGCTTGACCACGCGAAATCCTTGAAGCCAGAGGATGCTCGTCAGTTCTTAATCAGGAAGAACATACTTCGGGCAATTGCATCGCATAATTGTGAAAGCATCTATCACATCGATTTTATGAATTTCCCGTTCCTTCTTCTTCTTTTTGATGAGATGCAAGAATGGGGACGGCCACGACCATTCATGTTCCAGAATGAGAGTGTAACTCAAGCAGCGATGGTCTTTGACATAATGCCGGGGAAGGTTGAATTCGTGATATCATTTTCTGGCGTAACCACAGACATCTACCATGAAGAGGTTTTCAGATACGCAGAAAGGAAGTTTAACAAATTCAAGAAGGTTCTTCGATGCGCCGTTGACGTGACTCCGGCAGTAGAACTCAAATTCACGGTGGTAGACAAAACTGAGAATAAGGCGTGGGAATATGTTCTTCATCATCGGAATCCAGGACCGACAGGAACAACAGAACAAATGCCTACTCAAGCTGATTGGAAGAAGTGGTACAGGTCTATCTTTGGGAAATAGCCTGAAGATGTGGGCTTCCTTCGCAATCGAACACTTTGTGTGGTTCTTGCAGATTTTGCAAAGCTGAGATTCAAGAGTTATTGAGAACATCTGCGAAGATACTAGACAAGTTTCTATCGAAGAGCCATACCAAGACTGCAAATCTTAGGGTCGGATGAAACGACCTGTGAATGGTCGTGGAAATGAGTAAGGTTGGACCGATTATGGGACTCTGAGGCCAAGCAAGCTTCTTTGAAAGAGTTCGATTTGGATGATGAACATGTATTCGTTGGGTCATAGACTGTACCTGTGTTTATCGATGAACTCCTGTTTCTTGCTGGCATTTCAAGATGGAATTGCTGGGAGATACCAATGAACACACCTCTGAATCTGCACTTGTTTCTATTATCAATCTGGAGTATGAATCTTTGAGCGAAGTGTAGATAATGATGGCCTAGCACCATGTGTCAAATTAAGAATCCAAGTTTCATCTGAAATTGAACGAATCGCGTCAACATCCTCTGATTCTATTAGAAGTGAAAAGAATCTGGTTCCTTGTTCTCTTTTTATCTTTTCAATTTCATCATTCAACTGGGCGATTTCTCCATAACCATCGGTGACAAAAAGGACATCAGCCAATCGGAATTCTTCCTCTTCCAGCTTTTCTAGAGCTACCTTCAGAGCTGAATCAAAATCTGTACCGCCCCCAAATGTAAGATTGAGGAGTCCTAACAACGAATCGACTGCATTCTCAGATTTATCGAATGTAAAATCCCTCGTTTCATTTCGAGATCCAAAGAGTATCATGTGAACGCTTCTAGACTGAGAGTTTGCTTCCTTAGCAACAGCAAGTGACACAGCCTTAGCTATACTCTCTGGAAATCCTCTCATACTTCCTGATGTATCAATACAAATCACAACTGGTCCCCTCTCCTGCTTCTCTGGCTGTGTCCATCCCTCGCCGCGTAGCTGGTAGGTGAGTAGAGACTTGTCAGCAAGTTTTGAATAGAAGAGATACTTCGTCGCAGAGTATCCAAGTTGAACCAATTCACTTGGTAAGATTCTCTCAATGTCCCCACTTCGTTCCACAGAGAAGACCTCGCTTTTCCCATGGGCTGTAGGATCCCAAATCCTTTCTCCCATTAGCGAGTGGTATCGTCCCAAGCGATTAGCCAGTTCTTTGAGTTGTGGGATTTTATCTAGCAGTTTTGAGAGTTCCATATACTTGCTCAGCAAATTATGCTTGAGAAATCCCGGGGAATAATCCCAACCTAATCCAGGCAAGATTGCAGTCAGTAAGTCATATAGTGATTCCCACTCTTTTGCTTTTGATAGAATCTCCTCAAGTGCTTCCTCTATGGATGTTTCAAGTTGAGACTGAGCATCGTGCTTGGTATCAGATGGCAATTCACTGCAATCCTCAATTGGCTGCAAAATCGGTAGTAGTTTAAGATCCTCCAATATCTTTTCTATTCTTGATTTCATTCCTTCATCGCTCTCAGAGCCCGCAGTGGCCTCATCTGAAACATCATCTATGCTCACGCTACCTGACTCAACTGAGCCTTCAGAAGATTGGGCTGAATCACTAGCATCAGGAACCGAACCCCCAGATGAATCCGTGCCAAAATCGCTAGAATCCCCTCCAAAGATAGGCAAAGGTGGAGTTGGTGGTTTTGATTTCTCATCACCTGTTTCTTCCTCCTTCTTTAACCAAGATCTAAGACCCTCGAATAACTCATCTATTGTTTTGTCAAGACTGCGAATGATTTCAGCAGTAATCTGAGCTGATAGAACTGGATTTCCCCGACATAATTCTTGAATTTCAGCAAAGACTGCATTGTTTGTCAGTTCTTTGAATATATTCCTAAACCACTTTGGTGCTTTCGGAGTTTGACCTCCTTTTAGCTCTGAGAAAATGACCTCACCAATCTTCTTTCGCTCAGAAAGGGGAATAGTAGCTGGCGTGTATACTGCCAATCGAAGTGGATCATAGTTGGACAAAGCCTCAATGAAGCCCATTAGGACCAATCGTCGGCCTCCTCATAATCACCTTCGTCTTCTCCTTCGTTCTTCATAGTCATCGTCCTCTGTTTCCTCACCGACATCTTCCTCTTTAGGCCATTCTTCGAGGATTGAACGAAGAGATGAGAGCAATTCGTCAACTTTGTTCAGCTCTATCAACTCCTTTTCAACATCTTCAATTAAACCAGAAAATTCAACCCAAATGTTGTTTGTCAATTGTTGCTCATACTTCTTTCGTCTATCACTTACTTTCCTTCTTGCGGACTTCAATGATTTTTCCAAATCTTTGATTTGAGTTATGTACAACTTGAAACCTATTTCATTCACTCCGATTTTCCGTTTCTCTGTTTCGTCGGTTTCGTATCCGTAATCGTCTTTTTTCTTGACTCTTTTTGTATGAGATTTTTCAAACGTTTCTTTGATGCTCTTCACATCAGTATGAAGTGTTTCTGCGTCATACTCCGCCGCAACTACTGTATCCCATACAATATCATTTATTCCACCTATTTGCGATGGTTCGTCCCAGAGCATATCTTGAAGTATTAGGAGGTCCGTTTCCTGAACCTTTCGTCTGTTGCTTGCTGCTGCCATAGTCTTGAGAAATCCAACAAGCTGTTTCCATCTTCGATCAGATAGAGCAACTCCGATTTCAGCCAGCTTTCTCTTCAATACGAGAATCATCTCTTGTACAGATTTGGGAACGGTTACCTTTTGAGCAGATTTCGAAAGTGAATCTAATTCCTTAATGGACAATCTTGTCTTGATAGGTAATGACCCCGCTTTTCCAAAAACTATACTTGAAAATGATTCGTCCTCTTCGACGAAATTCACTAGAATTCTGACGAGAAAGCGATCATATAATGCGTTCAGTGTTTCATCTTCAGGAGTTTCATTTGACGCCCCAAAGATAGAGATTAGGGGAACCTTCAAAAATTGCGACCCATTATGGAACATTCTCTCATTGATCAATGTTAGAAGACTATTCAATATCGAACTATTGGCTTTGAAAATCTCGTCCAAAAATGCGATTTGTACAGATGGTAGGTATGAATCCGTCTTTCGCTCGTAGATGTCCTGTTCTAGCTGCTTAATAGAGAGAGGTCCAAAGATTTCGTCAGGTGTGGTAAATCGAGTTAGAAGATAGTCGAAATACTGCCCTCCTTGTATTGCTTCGCAAATGGTACGGGCTAGTAGGCTCTTTGCTGTACCGGGAGGTCCCAATAGAACAACATGTTCTCTTGATAGCATGGCGAGTAATGAGCGTCTGATGGCTTTTTTTCTCTCCACAAATGATGTATCCAACTCTCCAACAATCTTCTTCACCTTTTCACTAATAGCTGTCTTTGAAGACATAACAAACTCCTCCTAACAGAAAGCAACTCCAAATCAAGCCTATTATCTGTTTCTCAAACTGAACTATTTTCCCGCAAGGAAAAATGAAATGGCCTCTCAATGGAAGAGGAAAGGATGCTAAGAAGGGATATCCTAGGAAGCTGGCGACAAGACAGACAGGTATTGATGAATTCTCCTGAATCGCTTGTACCCTAGAGTCCATACCTATGTCTATCAAGGAACTCTTGCATCTTGGACGAATTCCAGCTTGAAATCGCCTGGAGATAACCTGATTCGACATGTAGTGAAGTTCATAGTACTTCACGATAATATCAGAGCATGGTTAGAATATTCCCAGAGACCTGTTGGTCATGGTATTGGGTGGAACTCAAGACGTTCCTTGAAAAACCGCGTTCGGTGCTTATGGGATTCCTCATTCCCGTCATAATCTCACTATCTTACATCGTAACGCCATGGTGTTTTATCCTCTTGATACTACCATTCCTGCATTGCCTCTATCCTGCTTACAAAGCAAGTACAAGTAAGACTCCACCATTCATGTTTCTAGGTTAGGATGCTGAAACACTGGTGAGAATTTCATTTTCCTAACTCTGTTCGGCATTGATTGCATATTGGAGTTTTCGTATGAAACAATATCCTTTTTCCACATCTATGGCAGAGTTGTGTTTTTTGGTCCTTAAGAATTCGCAAGCAATATTTGCATGTGGTCTTCTTCCTTTTTGAAGGAAAGAAATCTAAACCACACCAATCGCATTTCTGTGGTTTATGTTCATTCTTAATTTTTATGCAAGTCCTGCATATATTCGTTCTTTTTGAGATACCCATCCCACAAACAATACATCTCGATGGTGATTTTGCATGTCTCTTTCTGAAGGAGCATTCTGAACACATTCTACGAGAGATATAACGATTATAATCGATTATTCTCCCACATAATTCGCAATGAAAGTCCTGCTTCCTAATTTCAACCTCAAAACAATCAATACAGAAATTTGTGCTTTTAACCAGTTTTGTTGTCCATCCGCAAATTTCGCATGTCCTTGTTGAAGTTTCACGTGGTCTTGGTGGCTGTCTTCTTCCAAGTTTCCGTTTTACTTTGAAATCTGATATATGCATTGGTTCGAAGTTTGCATCTGGGTGAACAAGTTTAGTTTGCTGGATAAGGAGTTTTGTCCACTTGTCGATTTCTGTTTCTTCAAGTATATCGGGTCCAGAAAGAATGACCTCAGAAACCATATCGACCGGGATAATTTTCACTTCTTTCTCAGCCCAATAAGGATCAACGCTCTCGACCCTTTTCCGTTCCATTGATTTTGTCATCGTAACAATGGATTGAATTGCCTTATTAGCTCCTAAAGATGCTCTTTTGTTCAATTCTTCCAGAGCGATTCTTTCTCGATGGGCCTGCAAAGCAGGAGATCTAAGTTCCTTTCTCATAATGGTTCTATATCCCCAATGCTTGCTCTCGACACTGAATATTCCAGTTGGTCCAACAACTACATGGTCGATTTGAATCTGTTTCACATCTGACTCTAGGATTCTTGCACTTGGCTTAAAACGGAGTACAATATTGTTTAGGATTCGGAATCGTTTAGATAGTCTACTTAATTCCAATACTGTCAACCTTTCTCCTTCAGTTCCTTTAATGAATAGACTAAGATTTTTCAACACTTCACTAATGTATTGAACCCTATCCTCAGGTATTTGTTCTCGTCTAACTTGTTCATCTCGTGATTTGTGTTTTAGAAAATCCAGCACTTGTTGATAATTCTGAAGAATAGTAATACCCAACTCATGAAGTTTCCAAAAAAGAGCAATTTCAGAACCCACTAATCCATAGATTGTTGCTCTCTGAGCAAAATCTTCATCAATAGATGTTTCATCATCAGATTCTTCTATTGATTTTTGTCTTTTCCTTCGTTGTCGTTTTACTTCGTTTCGGGCTTTGCGATATTCTACCCATGATTCAAAACCGAGGGAATGCAGAATCAATTGATTAACTCTATCTCGAAGAGCTTTGAATTTCGAGCTATCGGGTATTTCGTACAACTCAGGAAACAATGTCCGTCTAATGTCATCCAATTTGTATCCTTGTTGGAATAATTCGATTAACAAATCCGCATCAATCTCTATAACAAACCATCCCCTAATTCTCTCATTAAATGGTCCTTATGGAATATAGAAAGTTACAGAATTTCATATGTGTATTTTGTTTTTCTTCAGGGGCAGAGGACTACAGATTTCAATTGGGAGAGCTATCCTGATGGCCTAGTAGCCCCTCTAGGTAGTATTTGTCATCCTACCACTGATGCGCAGGAGGGAAGAATGAAATGGCCTCTCAATGGAAGAGGAGAGGATGCTAAGAAAGGATATCCTAAGAAGCTGGCGACAAGACAGACAGGTGTTGATGAGTTTTCCTGAATTGCCTATTTCCTACAGGTGGTACCTATGTCTGTCAAGAAACTCCTGTCTCTTGGATTGATTCCATGTTTGCAAGCCCTGTAAATAGCCAGTAATCCGCGAAAAAACCTCTACTCCCACATGACCGCATCGAGGACATTTTATCCGAGCGAGTTCCTCAACAGAGTTGAAGCGCATGGTCCTCCAGTCAATGCTGCTTTGATAGGAGCACGTTGGGCAGTGCATCACGTCGACAGTGAATGCCCAATACGAGTTGAGGGTGTCAGTCGCAATCTTCTTCGTCAGTTCCCAGAGCGCATCCGGGTCGGGGTTAGCCTCTCCGAGATAGACGTGTGTTAGAGCACCACCGTCCATGTACGGATGGAACATTCCCTCCTTACGAATCCTCTGGCTCAGCGACAGATCCGCGCTGACATCTAGCGTGGTACTATTAGTGTAGTACACATTGGGATGTTCACCCTTGAGGTATTCCCTGATTCCAGGATATGCCTTGTAGTCCTTCAGGGCTAGACGACCAGCAGCGCTTTCCGCTGGAGTCCGTGTGACACCGAAATGAAGACCGGTTTCCTCTTCGAACTCATCTGCGCGTGTCTTGATATGTTTCAGAACCTTGATTCCAAATCGGGTGCCCTCGCGCTCGTGGAGAGAATGACCAGTTGCGATAGACACCATCTCGTCCCATCCAATTGTTCCTAACAAAAACTCTCTCGTGCTCATGTCGATGAGTGGGTCACCATTCGGCTTTGGCTGAGTGTAGAAAGGAACACTGCCACTGCCAATAAGGCGGTCCATCAGTTGCTTCTTCTCGAGGACGACCTCTTTGCTCAGTTCCAGATAGTGGTCAATCTTGGCGAAGATACGGTCTTCATCACTTCGTCCAAGCCACGCGGCACGACCAAAGTTTGGAGTCACCATTTGGGACGCGCCAAAGACCATATTGCCTGAGAGGAACTCCTCCAGCTCCTCATCACTGCTGGCTGTCCACAAGTGTGAACAGCAGCTACTGCAACCGGCCTCTATCTTTGACCGCCAGTTTAGGTAATTCTCAAAGTAGGGAGAACCAAACTTGGCAGTTAGCTCAGCCACCAGTCTCCATGACTCATCGTACTCTGGGCCCATGAACTCCTTCCGGAGAACAATGTTGGGCTTGGGAAAATTGAAGCCCTTGCCCTTGATGTCACCCTTGATCATCACTTTCATGAAGGCATCAAAGAACGCTCTGGCCTCATCCTCGAAGTCCCCGTAGGTGAGGCTCGTTACTTTTCCGCCTGGTAGGACGGCAGGAACGTCTCTCATGATCTTGGGAATACCCGGAGTCAAATCCACACTTGAGAAGATGACCTGTCCTCCACGAGCAACATACTGCTGAGTGAGCGTGAATATCAATTGCTGAGCAGCCTGCTTGATCTGCTCTTTGCTTTTGCCTTGCATGAATGGAGCGAGGAACGTATTGTAGAAGAAGTACCCCTGCCCGCCGGCGAAGGAACTCTGCGCAGCTGCAAGCCAGATGGCTGAGTGATTGACAGCCACTTGAAGATGTTGAGCTGGACCAGCAGCAGAAGAATGCATCCCGCCCAGACCGTCGGGAGCTATGCCCAGAAGAAGGACTTGACGAAGGTCCCAAGTCGCACAATAATCTCGAGTGGAGAAATATTCTCTGTCCTTAATGTATATGTCACCGCTCATGTGAGCATCAGCGAGGTGAGGAGGAATCGTCAGGAAAGTATGCTGCTCCATGACCTGATCGTGAACAAGTTTGGCAATGGTCTCCGGGTTCCTCATTAGGTTGGCATTGGATGCATGTTGACGGGGATCGTGAATGAGTTGACTCAGGTCAAACATGGGAACTCCAACACGCGTGTAGAGAATACGTGCTCTCTCGAAACCCAACTCCGCTAGCACAGAGTTGCACATCTCTCGTATTAGTGGACCGGACAGGAATTTGATACCCGATGCAGTGATACGGTCCATCACCCGTACTGTAACTAGCTGCGCATCAGATCTTGCGAGTTCGGCCTCAAGCACAAGGCTGTCAATGATACGTTCTGCAACAAATGATTCGATTGTACCCCGGGTTGACCGAACTTTGGGGAGCTTCTTTTCACGCACCGCGATTCCCGCTATGTCATCTGTGATTGTTGGACTGATGTCTGTCATTGGCTAGCTTGCCCCCACTGCCTTGCGAACACCCTCTACAGTTGGAACGACACCACTATAGAGAAGCTTCAATGTCCCATTGTTCTCAACTATAATACTTGGAGTCGACGCAACGAACACTTGGTTTTCAAGCAATCTGAATTCGAAATCCGGGTCCATTTCATCGAGATCAACAAGTCTCACAGGAACATCGGTGCCCTCAACGGCTTCTTCAACAACTGCCTTTGCAGCAGGACAATTAACACAGCTAGACTGCGTTATGATGTATAGTATAGACGGAATTGCTACTAATCCTCCCGGCGTCTTCTCAACACACCCCAGAAAGTGGGGCCTTGGTGATTCTGGCAGAACGCAATAAAAATGATTCTGCGAGAGAACGTGACTTCTAGCTTAATTCCATTGCAGCTAGAGAGGCACCGTGTTTTCGACGATTCAAGTATAGGCACATGGTGTAGTCCAAGACGTTGCCTAATAACCTCAGAAGAAATATGCGACAGACATTAGCGACGAATGTCATGATTTTGCAGAAATCACCCATCAATTCGAACCAAACTTCTAGTAAACATCACCAAGAAATTGAACACCTGTGAACAGTAAACTGTAACTTTGGCGCGAATGAGTATCGAAAAACAGAAGCCCACGCCGATTTGAAGGACAACCCCATCAAATCCAGTCAGGCATAGGAAAAGAAGGCAAACTTAGAATAAGGCCTTTGATAACGGGACAGTTGAAGGACCCAGCTGTGTAAGTACCAGACACAGACTCAGAGCAACAGGTTAGCAACATGCCACTGTACGTGAGAGCACGGACCCCCGTAGAAGCTTGGACCCGTGTAATCAGGAGAATAATGGAGAACGGGCAGGTGCGAACGGACGAGCGGGGTATTGAAACCATATGGGTGGACAATGTAATGGTTCATATCCAAGACCCTTACGATCAACGTGTCAGTGAACTCTACCCATTCAGTGAGACCGTGCTCAAGGAGAAGTACGCCACCCAACTCCTCAATCCCGATAGAATGGACTTTGAGTACACATACGGTGAGCGGCTCAGGGCGTGGGGTACAAAAGAAATCGATCAGATTGAGTATGTTATCTCCAAGCTGAAGGAGAGTCGCCACTCAAGAAGAGCTGTTGCGACAACATGGGATCCGAGAAAGGACTGCATGGTCGACGAAGTACCGTGTCTGAATCATTTCGTCTTCATGGAGCACGAGGGAAAGGTTGACATCTCGGTTATGATAAGATCGAATGATATGTACGGTGCGTGGCCTGCCAATGTCTATGCGCTCTCTGAACTTCTTGCTTACGTTTCCAAGGAAACTGGTCTTGAAAGTGGGACCATAACGACAGTGTCAGTGAATGCGCACATCTACAGTCATGATTGGGATAGCGCGCACACCCTCTAGCGAGCAAAGAACGATTCGTTTGATTTTTAAGTCCTTTAACCCAGTCTGCTGATATATACGACATCTTGTAACCTAAAAGGATGGGCTACAATCTGGATGTGAACTTGGTTGGATAATACGGATAAGGAATTAATCTCAATCCTATACGATAATGGAAGGGCAAGTCTCTCGGAGATAGGAAAGAAGCTGAAGCCGAAGATGTCGCATGTTGCGGTCAGCAAAAGGCTCGACAAACTGCGCCATACCAAAGTAATGAAAGTGACATCGGCAGTGAACCCAGAAATGCTTGACATGAAGATGCTGTTCATGGCGGTAGAAACTGAAAGCATGGCTGTAGCAGACAAGATTGTAGCAAAGTATAGCAAGTGCCCCCGCGTGCTAATGATTGCACCAGTCACAGGTCGATATAATCTGTTCGCAGTCATGATGGCAGAGGATACATGGACGCTTGAGTCAATAATCGGGATATGCAGCCTAAGGACCGAGAAGGGAGTCAGGAGGTCCGAAACATGGTTCGGAAATGCACCGGTTGTTCCTAGCTTCATGCCAATAGACCTCGACCCGGGTGCTAAAGGCAGGTCAAAGTCGCCCTGCGGACAGACCTGTTTGACCTGTAAGAGGTACAAGATTGAGAAATGCGTGGGATGCCCCGCGGTCCCAGAGTACAACGGGTTCCTCTGGAAATCGAAGAATACTGAAAGAAAGAGAGGAAAGAGTAAGAGTTAACTCACCTTCAGCTTAGCCTTCATTGTGGACTCAATGAACGAAGTATTCATTCATGAACTAGCGGTAGTAGATGACGGAGCCAAGATTGGAAAGGGCACAAGAATATGGCACTTCGCCCATGTCAGAGAAACAGCCACGATAGGGGAAAATTGTATCATCAGCAAGGGAGTATACGTCGATGCAGAGGTGGTCATCGGCAATA
>JAUVHR010000095.1 GCA_030593165.1 Candidatus Thorarchaeota archaeon | reverse complement strand
CCGAGGAGATGCCGAGGAATCCATCTTCTACTATGCCATTCAGAAACGAGGGAATTGGTTCTTCCAGCACTCCGTGGGTGGTGGCCTTTGAGGTTACGACTGTCGTTTCTCCCCTGACAAAAGAATCATAGCACGCCGTATATGTTATGCATGCCAGTGAGTCTGAATGAAGGAATCAAAGCTGTGGCTGATGGTTTTTGGAGCCATTATACTGTCAGGAACGGGGATTATGCTCGTTGTCTTGATTCTACTGGGTTTCGATATGTTCTTGCCGAATGCTATTCGGTTCATCACCATTTTCCATGGCATTCTTGCGGGAGTGGCACTTGGGGAGTATTTCAAGATTAGGACCAATGAGAAAGCTGGAGGACAACTATTCTCCGACATTGTTGAGGAGCTCAGGACGAATCAGACACTCCTGTCGGAGAAAATCCCTCTGCGCACAGCTTTCTGGATGTTGGGGGTCAGATCAGGGCGTGCCGCATACCTGCCCGAGGCCCATAGAAGAGCACTCTGGACGATTTATCCAGTTATAGCACACTACAATGGAGACCTCATGCACCAGCACAGAATCAGACTGGCGGGAGGAGTAATCACCCCAGAACAAGAAAGAGAGTTGTCGCAACTGTCGGAGAAAGTTGACACACTAATCCGTGAGTTCTTGAATATACATGATGTGCATTAGATAGGTCAATTAGGAATCAATTGCCGACTGAAAAGAAAAAAGGTGGGGGAAGCATACGGCTTCCCCTATGCGGATTCCTTCATGTTGCCGTAACGAATACAGAATACTCCAAGGGTAACAATACCCACTCCACCGAGAACAACTGATGCTGTGAGAAGGTTCGTTATGAATTGACTGACCTGACCCGGTGCCTTCATCGGAAAGACCGAGAAAATTGGATCATGTGTTATCGCGTGACCGTCCCAGTTGCCGTAGCAGGAGCTATAGTGGAACGTCTGCCAAGACCAGAAGTCCCCAACATTGCCGACCTCCAATCCAGGTGTAGGTGCCATTGCAGCATCATAGAACGGCTGTACACAGTAGTGGCTCGGCATGGTGGCCGTTCCGACATCATAAGTCTGTCCGTCGACCCTTGTGTCACGTTTACCAGACTTCTTCGTCATTGTTTCACCACGAATGTCAATTGTATCTACTACTAATGATTAGACTAGTCGTGTTGTTTTTCTCTGCATTCCGTTCTCATGGCCGCCAGATGGCCAGTGTGATAGTTGAGGTGTGTGAACATTGTTGCAATGATCTCTCGAATCGTCCGGCCCACAAAGAATTCTGGAGCCGACCCCTCCTGAATTGTACGTCCCATTTCATGTTCGGTAGCGTTTTCAATCCATTCAAGGAAATCCTGTTCACAGGCGTCATAGTATTCCTCGAGCTCTTCAAGAGGCACATTATTCCAATCGCCTGATGTACCAGGTCTGTGCAACTCGAACATTCTTGGATTCTTGGGGGGCTCTCCCTTGATGAGAAGATTCAGGGAGAAATCATAGGAAGCCGCTTGGTGTCCAAGTATCCACCCAAGAGCCGGAATACCGGTTTTTGAACGGAACGATAAATCACTCATACCAATGTCGCGCATCTCAATTAGGATAATGTCCCGCCATTCGCGGACACACTGTACAGCTTTTTTGATGAATTCTATCTCGGCCACTCCGGTCACGCCTCGCATGAGTTCCATTAGACAAATCACTATTGTATCTGTCGGCGAGTAAGTGGCACTAGTACAAATTGTCCATATTCAAAAGGAGTATATGCAAAAGAGACTGGTCAAGAGTGAGGTTGCTCGATTGTCAAGACCAGTCACAGGACAGCTCTCCCAGAAAGAACTCAAGGAATTACGTAGGCTCAAGGCTGTTAGAGAAGCACTTGACGAACTGAAGCGCAGGGGGATTTCAGCAGATATTGCTGTGTGCCCAAACTGCAAGAGCCCAAGACTGGTTGACCTCACATCGTTTCATGATCTTGGTTACCTAGGAAGCTTCCAGCCTGCATACTACTGCTTAGACTGTGGGTGGTATGGCAGATCCATCACGATCATGTCGAATCGTCCTGAAAAGGAAGCGGTCCTTGAAGACCTCAAGAGCACGTTTCCGTCATTGATGGGGTCAGAGGAAACCGGTATGGAGGAAGAAGAGTTCTAACTCCACCGAGATCACTCTCGGACCTCTCTAGTCAGCTCGAATATCACAGGATTGAATCCGTCCGGGCATGACCCACTTCTTACATTTTGAGAGTGAACCTCAACTGTAAGAAACTCCTGTGTTCCGCCCCTCCCCTGCCCAGTGTCACCACCTTGCAGACTCTGATGAGTCTACAATCAGCAGGGGCTCTGTCTGTAGTCATTGAGAAATCTCTCCTACAGTCCTGGCTTCCTTCTCCTGTCTTGTTACTGGTGCATCACTCCCAGCGACAGAGAGTCTTTCCACAGCATTTACCACGGCGGGGTCATTATCACTCACTCCAGCCTCGTCACCGATACTGAAGAGGTCCAATTGGACAAAGTGAACAGCCGCGGACTCCCCAAAACCTGATGTATGGTCCATTGTGGGGAGTGAGGACATCCGTTTGGAAGAAGACTTCTTCTTTCGGGCTTTCAGTCGCGCGCTTCGTGCTATTGCACTAACCCACTTACCTAGTCCTTTCATGAGATGTAATGACTCTCTAATACTAATAAGGACCACACGTTCTGGGACTCTATTGTCCGACGGACTGGTCAGAGAGGCCTTCGGGGGGTAATCCAGTAATGGTCTTGAGATGCACATAAGCAGACCGATTGCTAGTCATCATCATCAGTTTCATCGTCTGGATGCTGATCAAATCCCTTGGTCTGGTAACGTGTGTCAGCCAAGGGATCAAAGTCCTGTTTGAGAGGAGATCTCCTTAACATCTCAATAGGTGGCGACTCGCCTGCTCGTTTCAGGCCAATGCTTGCGGCAATTGGACCAAATATCTGTAGAATCAGTGTTGTTATGACCACGACACTCAAAATCAATGTGCCAGCTTCTGCAGCGGCGGGTATTCCTGTTGCCGTCAATTCATACTCCACGAGCAGCGCAAGACCTACTGCGACTCCAGCTTGTGACATGAGACATAATCCCAAGTACTTCTTCGTTGTTTCTTGAACATTGGTGATAGCTGCACCCACGTAAGCGCCAAAATACTTCGCGAAAGTGCGGCCGAAAACATAAGCTACTACTAGGCCAATGACCAGTAGCCCCATCAAAGCTATCTCCCCTGCAAGGTCGATAGTAGCTCCAACAATGACGAAGAATATCATCACGATAGGGCTCATAACGGTCTTCAACGTTTTACTGACAGGGTCTTTCTGAGGTTGTACATAGTTGCCAACTACAAAACCGAAAACCATACAGGCCAATATCGCACTCGCATGGAGTACGACCATTAGACCAACTAGCAGGATTATCATTCCAAGCTCAAGCTCAAGAAGCCTGCTTCGATCCGACTCTCTATTGATGAAGAGGACCATCCCAGCTCCAAATAATCCGCCGACTAACGCTGCGAAACCAACTTCAAGGAGAGTCTCCATGATTGCGCCAGCTATCGTAAAGGTGCTCATGTAGAACATGACTGATATTGAAATTGCTACGTTGGCAAGAAGGATTGCAACAACATCATCTAGAGCAAGCACAAACATCAACGTGTCAGTTAGATTGCCTCTGCACCTACCTTCCCAGATTACCATGACTGTTGAAGCGGGATCTGTGGCACTCGCTATTGCGCCGAAGACAATCGCGATATGAATCTGACCGAGAATCAAGTTCGTCAATGCAGTCACTATGACAAAAGTCAATACGGATTCAAGAATTAGGATGGTGCCCATCTGGCGAGTTCTTCCCCGGAATACATCCTTCCTGATCTCCAATCCAATATTATAACCTATCAATCCAAGAGCCAGGTCGACAATCGGTTGCATATTTCCGAGTTGTGCCCTAACGAGTGGAGATATACCCAAAACAAGACCAGCAAGCATGAAACCAAGAATCTGCGGGATGCCAACTCGTTTCAAGAGTGATGCGCCAATAAACGCAAGGACTAGCGCGGCACCAATCACAAGAAGGATTTCAAGATTCAGAATTTCCTGCAAGCCGTGATTCACTCCGATTGGGGAAACGTGTGTGTGCTAGCTGTCCACCTTTAGAAGGTTACTACTTGGCGGTCAATGCCTGAGAAAGTAATCGCAGACCCTCTGTAGAAAGCACTTCGAGCAGAGTGGGCCCCGGGCTCGACAGACCTCTCGTCCATGCCGCACAAGGTTGTGATTAAGTGAGAACACACAGTCAGAAGGTATGATAGTCTCCAACAATCTGTGAGCCTTCTCGCGAGAAGTGGATTCTGGGATTAGTCCAAGCCTCTTACTCACTCGCCATACATGCGTATCCACTGGTAGGACAGGCCGCCCAAACGAGAAGAGAAGAACAATCGCTGCTGTTTTTGGTCCAACTCCATGAAGAGATGTTAGCCACTCCTTGGCGTCGTCCAAATCCATATTCTCTAGGAGAGAGAGATCCAGTTCACCAACTCTCCTGTTGATCTCAGATAGCGTAGCTTTGATGCGCTTTGCCTTCAGTCTGAAGAGACCGCAGGAACTAATTGACCTTGCAATCTCAGCTTCAGATGCATTCATCACATCATACCAGTTGGGGATGTCCTCTTTCAGCTGACGGAACGCGCGACCTGCATTGATGTCAGATGTATGCTGACTTAGAATCGTGAGAACTAGCTCGTCAATTGGGGGGAGCGGATTCTCATGAATTATGTCGCCGTACATGCGAATAAGCACTCTACAGACTGATGTGGCCTTTCTTAGTGCTCGTTTCAGTGAATCCTCAATCATTATTCTCACTGCTATCAGAAACGACTTGCATGATTGAGGTCAACTGATAGATAAACAGAATCATCTGTCCTTTCAGAAGCCTTTTGTTGTAGGCTGACGATTGTTGCTAGACCGACCATGGAAGTACTAGTTGTTTATGAGAGCACCAGAGGCCGTACGCAGGCAATGGCAAAGGCGATATGTGAGGGTGTAAGAGCTGCATCTGCTGAATGCAGCCTTGTGGAAGCAAAGAGCTTTTCGGGTTTGGGAGTTGCCTGTGCGATTGCCATAGGAAGTTCCACGAGAATGAAGAAACCGCTACCTCGCGTGAAGCAGGTACTATCCGAGATTGACGATTTCCACGGACTTCCAGCAGCGGCCTTCGGATCATATGGATGGTCCGGCGAGGCGCCAGGGGAGATTGCAGCTGGACTCACGAATAAGGGAGCCAAGATGATTCAGGAACATCCTTTGAGAGCCAAGGACTATCCTAGTGAGGAGATTCTTGAGAGTTGTCGGAACATTGGTAAGCAGCTTGTATCATCCTGTGCTAAGTGATTCAGCGGAATGATCAGGCTCGATTTGACATACTCCAGAAGTCTTATCTCAAAAGCAGCTGGTGATGCGGAAGGGACCAACGAATGGGACACATTGCACGACTCACGATGTATGCCTTCAAGCACAAAGGGCATTTCATAGGTTTCATGAGTGCTGCTGCAGTGGCGACCATATTCAACCTGTGGACCCCACTAATCCTAGTAGATATTGTTGACCTTGTTACCACAGGCACTGCTTATGATACACTCATCTTTCTCGCATTCGTCTATCTCATACTTATAGGTCTCTATGCCCTTTTTGACTTTGTTCAGAGATATGTAAGCGCTTTGATGGCACAGCATATCATCTACGATTTGAGGACTCAACTCTATGAGAGCCTTATGGAGAAAGACCTTGCGTTCTATGATGACAACGAAACTGGTCAGCTCCTAGCACGAGTAACAACAGATGTCACGACCATGCGACACTTCTTACTCTGGGGCTACAGAGTCATCTTCATTGGGCTTGCAAGTCTAATAGGAACCTACTACGTCATGTGGCTAATCAACCAGCAGCTGACGCGGTTCATGCTTATTGCGGTTCCATTCCTATTCTTCTTCATCTACATCTTCGCGAAGAAGGTACGTCCAGTATACTTCGAATCAAGGAAACAATACGGCGCATTGAGCGCAGTCCTCCAAGAGAATGTAGTAGGAATGAAGGTTGTACAATCTTATGCCACAATGGACAAGGAAAGTATGCGTGTTGAGAGAGAGAACCGTTCGTATTTGGACCTCATTGTCGAGGCCAACAGACTTTCATCACTCTACTCACCCTTGCTCATAGCGATACTAGGTACTGCTACAGGTCTACTCATCTATCTCGGCGGCATCTCATACTCGGTTGGCGATCTAACATACGGTGAGTTTGTAGGATTCGTGAGTTTAGTCGCGAATTTGTACTTGCCCGCCAGATTCCTTAGTTGGGGAGTAGGAATGTATCAGAGAGCTTCAGCGGCAGGTGAGAGGACTTTCTACATCTTGGACGCACGTGATGAAGTGATGAATCCTGACAATCCTGTCACACTTGAGAGAATCGAAGGCAAAGTGGAGTTTGACCATGTTGATTTCAGCTACCGTGGTGATAATTGGATTCTTCGAGATGTGACGTTCGCAGTGGAATCAGGTCAAGTTGTCGCTCTTCTTGGGGCCACGGGCTCGGGGAAAACAAGTATTGTTAACCTGATACCACGGTTCTACGATGTTGAAGTCCGTAGAAGTGTGACATACCATGGCAGGATTTACACGGTGAACAGTAGGGACCGTGTGGAGATACAGGGCAAGGAATACCGAGTCGAGGATGGTACCGTCGAGATTGATGGAGAGAGAGTGCCAGTAAAAGAACCAGGTGTCATCAGAATAGATGGTGTCGACATCAGGGACTTTGGTATTGACAGTCTCCGTACATGCATTGGTATGGTACACCAAGATCCATTTCTCTTCTCAGCCACAATCAGCGAGAACATTGCCTTCGCGCGCCCGGACGCATCGATTGAGGAGATTGTAGCTGCCGCTAAGGCAGCAATGATACACGACTTCATTATGACTCTGGATGATGGTTATGACACTGCCATAGGGGAACGTGGCGTTACGCTTAGCGGCGGACAGAAACAGAGGGTAGCAATTGCCATGGCGTTGCTGGCAGACCCGAGAATACTCATCCTTGATGATTCTACGAGTTCTATTGATGCCCGTACTGAGATGGCCATACAGAAAGCGCTTGAGAACCTAATGCAAGGGCGCACTACGTTCATAATCACTCACAGACTCTCAACAATAAGAAGCGCAGATCTCATCATCATGATGGACCGAGGGAGAATCTCGGAGATGGGCAGTCATGAGCAGCTAATAGATATGGGAGGAAACTACGCGGACATGTTCCAAACACTAAGTGAAATGGAACTTGTGGCAGCTGCTACGGAACAGCCGCAGTCTGGAAACGATGTGAATGGGGGTACTAGCCTATGAGCGCGCACTACGACGGCGATGAAACCGAACGCACTCATACCTACAATGACTCAGTTCTTCTCCGTCGCATTGTTGGATATCTCATAATTTACAGAAGACTTCTGGTTCTACTCATTGTTCTGGTCTTCGCCAATATCCTGTTTAGTATAGTTTCACCCTTTGTCCTGATGCATGCAATTGACGTAGACTTCGATAGTGGCAATCTCGATGCGCTGTTGATTACAGCGCTTATCTTTGTCGCACTCCAGATAATGACGTGGTTGGCGAGATACGGGCAAGGGTACATAACCGCCCTGATGGGTCAGAGGGGAGTCTTCAGGCTCCGACAGGACCTCTTTCAGCACCTGCAGATAATGTCCCAAGATTACTATGACAAATCATCAAGCGGGAGCATAATCTCACGGCTCACCAATGACATTGATCGGATCAGTGAGCTGATGACCGGCGGACTCTTTGAAACCTTTGCTCAATTCTTCATAGTCTTTGCAGTGGGTACCGTAATCTTTACCGTAGACGTCCAACTCTCATTGGTGCTCCTGATAATAATCCCAATCCTTGCCATTTCCACACATATATTTCGCCAGAAATCAAGGAGCGCATACCGAAGAACACGAAAGACAATCTCCAAGGTCACTGCCAATCTTGCAGAGAGTATCTATGGGGCGAAGGTCACAAAGAGCTTCGCAAGAGAACGAGAAAGCGTAGTCAGGTTCCAAGCACTTAATGAGGCGGACGTTCAGTCGAACGTTGATGCTGCAAAGGTGACCTCTGTTTTCTTTCCTGTAATTCGGTTCATTGGAGGCATTGGAGTATTCCTTATCTTATGGATTGGAGGAATGAGAATGCTTGGGATGTTCGGAGAGCCCCTTACTGTTGGGGAACTGTTATTCTTCATTCAGATGAACACACTCTTCTTCAGGCCCATAATTATTATCACAAGCTTCTACAATACAGTACAAAGTGCTTTTGCGGGCTCAGAGAGAGTGTTCACCATCTTGGACTCAACGCCTGCGATAATCGATAGGCCGGACGCTATAGAGATCCCTGATATCCAAGGACATATCAGATTCGACAATGTCACCTTCAGTTATGTCGAGGGCACGATTATCTTGGAGGACTTCAGCCTTGAGATTCAACCGGGAGAAACTATCGCGCTAGTTGGCGACACAGGCGCCGGGAAGACCACGATAGTTAGCCTACTGAATCGTTTTTATGATGTTCAAGAAGGCTCCATCAAGATTGATGATATAGATATTCGATCTGTCACACAGGAGTCGCTTAGGTCGCGCATTGGCCTAGTTTTGCAGGATTCCTTCTTATTCTCTGGCACGGTAAAGGAGAATATCCGATACGGCAGGCCCGATGCAACAGATGAAGAAGTAATCATTGCAACTGAAACAATTGGAGCAAGGCGCCTTATCGAGAATCTTGAGAACGGTTTCGAAACTAATGTGGGAGAGAGGGGTGGACGTCTGTCCGAAGGCGAACGCCAGCTAGTGAGCTTTGCAAGAGCCCTTCTTGCAGACCCGCGCATACTAGTCTTAGACGAGGCAACAAGCTCGATAGACATCTACACGGAGCATACCATCCAAAAAGGTATGAGAGCTCTCCTCCGAGAACGCACATCAATCGTCATTGCGCACAGGCTCTCTACGATAGTCAACGCCGATAGAATTGTTGTTCTGGAGAACGGCAAGATTGTCGAGATGGGCAAACACGCTGACCTGATGGCTAGAAAAGGAAAATACTACTCACTCTATGAATTGCAGATACGACCTCGCGCCTTGCAAGTCTCTGTAGATACATGAGAGAAAGAGAGCCCCCGGCTCTTGACGGAGGCGGCAAGCAGCTTATAATGCATGCAAATTACTTTCTAATCATCCCAATCAAGTTCGTCCAAGTCGTCACCATGATGGGTGTGCCGGTGGACATGTTTCAGCTTCTTGAGTCCCTTCAGTTTCTTCATATCTCTCATTGCATGACCAACTGACCTGCTGATTCTAGGTCCTAGGTGACCCAGGTCTACTAGACCATCTCTCCCAATCAGGACCTCCTCTCCATCCTGTCTGGAAACAGCAATGCCATCCTCACCAATGCTGACGAATCCGTCTTCACCAAGAACGAAGACACGTTCCCCATAAGTGAAAACCAGACTGTCGTCCTTAACAACGAGAATAATCTTCTCATTATTTTCATCTCGTCCGAACAGAACGTGGCCATCGGATTCATCGGAGATTTCCATTCGAGTCGCTCCTCGAAAATGCTCCTCTTGTACTGTTTCTACAGCTGCAACGAAGGCACTGGGGTCTGAATAGTTCAGACTGGCAAGATGGTCCTGAGTTGCAGACATTGAACTAGGTTCCATCTTGGTAGCATCGCCGATGTAGAACTGAATGCCCTCTAGGTTACCAGTGTAAGATTTTCCTATGGCACCCGCACTGGTTTCAGTGATTGCATCAACAGCAAAGCGCGCGGGACCCTCAAACACAATACCCACTCTCACACCATCCTTCAGAAGATAGCTCCACAGACAGCCTGGATCAAGGGTCACTAGCACATTTTCCATTGAGATAATATCTAGATTTGTTGTAGTCACATTGACTGTTGCATCAATTTTGAAATCCTTCACTCTGGTTCATCCTCCACATCGTCATCTTCCTCTTCGAAATCTAACTCGACTGGCTCATCCTGTTCGTCTTCCGTGGTACGCTCCTTGGACTTGTCGCCATTGTCACCGTTTCTGTGACGCTCAAGCTCAACTCGACTTGTCAGCCACTGCAAGAGTCGATAGGACAGACGACCCAAGACAGATACATAGTACGTTCCTC
>JAUVHR010000061.1 GCA_030593165.1 Candidatus Thorarchaeota archaeon | reverse complement strand
ATTTCTCTAGCTCTTCTTTGGATATCGTATCAGTTAGGTTTTGATAGTATCTCGGAAATAGAAGTTCAAGAATAGAATCTGGTGTTGGTAGTGACTTTGGTTTCTTAGCAAGCTCTTTTGAGATTGTTCGTAATTTTCTTTGAATTCGTGAAACCAAACCTGTACATCTGAATTCAAGCAACTCCCGTGAGGATTTGTCCCACATTGCCCAAATTCCCGATTTTGGAATTGCTGAACTTCTTCTTACTGCAAGAAGTACAAAATTCCCTAATTCATTAATCTCTTCGGTAAGCTGACCACACTCACCAAGACTCATTAAATTGCTGCTTAGTTCTCTAATTTTATCTAGCAGTAGCTTCTGTTCTTCTGCGGAATGATAGAATATTTTCTTTGTTTCGCGAATCCGTTCATACATGGTTTCAATTATGTGTACAGCTGAAGCCAAGCATCTCTTTTGAGGGAGCATTTCTGAACGCGATAAAGTAGTCACATCTTCTCTCGATTCCATTGGCATTCCTAGAATTTGTTTTCGAATCTCATCTGTGAGCCAACTTTCATATTCCTGATATGCTTGACCTATTGGCGTTTCAGGATCACCAGAACTGATATCTTCTGCGCTTGGATATAACTCGCAGCACTCCAAGAACAAATCATGAAAAGACCACTTTTCAGGTAATTCGGAATTGATTTTGTCAATAAATTTCTCATATCTTTCTCTAAATTGTTTATGTCTAGCTGCTTCAACCGCCAACCAATCAGAATTTGACCATTTATCAAGGTCTGCGTCCAATTTCACACCAAGGATATTCTCCGTCCAAGAATGATGGGAATAATGAAGTCTAAAACCGATATCAGTCAAGTTTTCAATCAAATGTGCTAGGAATTTTAGCAGTTCAGCTCTTGTTCTAATTTCAATATCACCACTGTAGTATATTTGTTGACCTCCATAGAGATGAACCAATATGGGGATTTTTAGAGCATCATTCTTTATAGGGAAATGTATGTGGAAATAATCATGGTATCTCAAAGCACTATAATCAACAAATCCCAAATCCAGTAATTCAACACCTATCCTTCCCTGCTGTACTGCCACCCCCATCCAATAAAATTCATTTTCTTTGATCAATGTAGGTCTTATTACTTCAGGAACTCCTAAATCATCGAGGAATGAGGGCAAATCATATTCTTTTCGTTTCGAATCCCAATTTGTCCAAAACTCTTCTGTAAATTCCTCAAACTCCATGTCCTCCTTTCTTCTAGGCTTATCATCATCAGAGAAGTATCTTTGGGGGTGATAACTCTGATTTCCTTCAATCTTACGAAACTGTCTAAGAGGCATCCATTCTTGTGCACTCCACTTATAGAATCGGTTATTTCCATCCTCCCACCCAATTACAGGACATCCTTCACAAGAAGAGGTTTCTGCAAAAATAGATGCGGGACATTTATTTTGTACTACGATATCATCCCAATTCATTACAGGGACTTCTCTAATTTGGTAGAATGGAGACCTCGTCCAATCAATTGCAATCCTTCTTTCGCTGTTCATTATTCTAGAACCTCCATTCTCTGAATTTTAGAACCGTCCCTCTATTGTTTCTTTTAATGGAATAATAGACACATGATGATGAAAATGGGGAATAGCGATTGCAAATATTCCATCTTCTGATTCTTCAACCAATGGTAGTCCCCCATTTGTAATAGATTCAATGGACTACATCTTTTCTATTTCATGGTCATTTTAATATATTCATGTAAAATGAAGTCAAATCGCAACGGACCCGCAACAACATCCAAATTAGGAATTTCCAATTCCAGTTCGCAAATACACAAAACTCATAGTGGATTTCTTTGTACCTTGCAAAGGGGAATTCATTGGCTTTTGACCCGGAATATATTGATGAAGACCTTGTCGATCCAGATTTTAAAGGTGACAAATCAATACTCAGCTGGATTCTTGATGTATTAACTAAAGCATCAAAAGTACGTAGGAATTTTGTTATTCGTCAAATTCAGCTAGCAGATGAATTTGCATCGAAAATGAAAATGGATAGTGTCAGTGGTGAACTAACAGAGAATACAGAATTATATTGTGCAGCCCATGCTAATCTTGTCTTCCTATTGAACCAAACAATAGAGAGCTTTCATGGCGCATTAACAGCATCAGACTATCTCATAAGAAACCCTTCAGATTATCGAGTAGTTCGTCTAATTCTGTTGGATCCACGAACGCATAAAGGTGGCATAAAATCCACATTACAGAGAGATTCACTCTCCGCAAAGATGAGAAGTAATCTATGTTCCTTACCAAGATTGGATGGTTTCGAAGAGCCAGATCGAAGTGAACTAATAAGAATGTTCGACCCATGTTTCGAGCGATTTGAACTCTGCACAAAGTATTCCGTTTTTTTGAGGGACATGTTGAAAAATGTAAGAAATGTCTATGCACATAACTTCAGGTTTGTCTTTTTCGATATTTCAGTCCCCGAAAGCAAACCGCTTTTTGATGAAACATCATTAGGATTTCTTTCAGAGGGTGCAAATGATGAAATGCAGGATGATGCTTCAATAAGTGAAGAAATCCGAGTACATGATGTCCTAAGGGATATTTTCTATGTTGGCGCGAAGCAGCGCTGGGCAACCGTGAAAATGACTACGCGCCTTGTCATGTTCGAGAGATGGATATTTCAGAATATGCGCAATTGTTTATGGAATAATGACACACCTGTCTTACCAAGAGAAGTTCCATATTTAGCTCCAGATGATTCAGATAGATATAATGAAATCAGAGAATCTCAAGGATATGACTTTGTAATACCTAAGAGAGCAGCATATGGCAGATATGATATGAAGGAACAAGAAGAAGTGTATCACGAATTCTTAAGGAAGCTGCAAGACTTGGGAGAACCAACCAAAGTTAAGGATCAAATGAATAGAGAAATTACCTTGGACTTCAAAGAATGGAGGCAGTCAGAATAGTCATTTCCTTTGTTGTATTTCAAATTGCGACGGAGCATCATAATTAATTGGTTTACGACTAAGTTGTGATATTTCATTCAGATTGCATCAGATTAATAGAGAGAAACACATCTCCGTTGCGTGGTGGTTGGATTGAAATTATTCCTTAGTTCTAACTGTTTCGTAACACTCGTTTCGTCAGCCGCTGAGGGCGTACCAAACGAAGTTTTGGGACTTTTGTTTGGGGATTATCTAGATGATAGTGAAAGGAGAATTATAATTCATCAAGCCATTCCATTGCAAATTGTTGAACGTACACCCGATTCTGTAGAATGCAAGCTGAAACATTTGAGAAGAGTTCGGGGCATATGGGACAACCTCACCCCGTTTTGGCCGGTCGGAGATTTTCATAGTCACCCTTACAAGTCGAATGAGAGACTTGATCCTTCTCCAAGTAAGGATGATAAGGAAGAGATGAAGAAGGGTGAAATTGGCATCATAGTTTCAATCAAGAGGGCCTCAAGACGAAAGCGACTTAGATATGATGAAACCGATTTCCGAATTCATGGTACGATTTCATTCTTCCACGTAGAGATTGCAGCATGGTATTGTAAGAGAAAACGGTCAATTGAGGAAGTTCAGATTCGTTGTCCTTTTGTTAACATAATTAATATGGGATATAGACTAGGTCTTGCGGAGAAACCAGGCCTTCTCTTCTCATCTGATACAATTGTATCTATTGAGAATATGAGAAAGTTGAGGGTATTGCTTTCTAATTATGAAAAACAAGTATTCAGATCAGATAGATCGAAATCATCTGAAACTAAGAGAAAGATAAAGAATCTATTAAAGAAAATCAGTCGAGAGAATACTTGATGCTTGATGATTAATGATGTTGATGATGTTTTTTTGGTGGCGTTCAATCGTTAGCTAACGTGCGTTCAACTCTCGTCGGGCCCACCATACACTTCTCGATATTTCAGCTGCTAATTTAATGTAATGCCTTCAAAGATTTCCACGTTCCAGAGATTATTGTAAGAAACTACTATCCGTTGTTTCTAAATTTGTAACTCGGTGATTTCTCAGTGGTCAAAAGTACAAACATTCATCTGAAAGGTTTCATGACACGCTCATAATCCACAAATGATGTTTCCTTTAGACTCGCAATACAAGGCAGGTTTTCAATTTTTCCTTCAACAAATTCGTCTATGCGCGTATATCTTCCCCGTTCATAGTAGGCAGCTAGTCTTTTTGAGATTTCAATAGCGTATTCATATTCCTTGCGTTCTAAGGATAAAACTAAGATAGGTCGTAGCAATACTTGTGGAATTGATTTAACCTTAATCTTGGATTGATGTATTCCACTTTTTCCTGCATCACTAATTCTCAAAAGCTGCTTTGTAAGTGAATCATCCTCAATTGCTTCGTAAAACGAACAAAATTCAGCTATAGTCCCATTCAATATCTCATTGACTATCCAAATAAAGAAGTCATCATCCGCATGTTCAAGATTGTTTCTTCCATACCAAATAAGGAATTCATTTCTCTCTGGTATTGGAAAACTCATCAAAAGATACTCAAGTTGTTTCCAATAACCATAACCTCTAGTTCTACCATGTATAAAAGGGCACACATCTGTGGATGGCTGATAAATCCATCCCCTTTCGGTAAGACCCGGAAGAAGGACGTTATTAACATAAATATGACTTGCATCAGAAATTTTCCATTCATCATCATCTAAGATTATATACGAACTTGGTCGGTTTCCCTTTTCTATTGAGGCGATAAGAATTGCTTCAAAGGATAATCTCTTTGCGGATTGATCAATGATATCTTTGACTTTGACTTTGACTTTTTCTTTAATCAATTCGAAATCATCTATGAAAATCTTCTGGTTTAATTTGCTCCATAGAAGAGTACTAGAGCTGAAGTAAGCACGACTTCGGAATCTTTGTGATTTCTTCTTTTTACGGAATTTCTCCCACAAAATTGGAACAGCATTGACTAACATATTTCTAATCTGATTTAGAGCTACAATGATTTCTTCCTTTCCTTCTGAAACTTCAAATCTGTTTAGAGTAGGGTCTATCATATGTGAGGGAAAGTCAATAACCAGAATAGAACGTTTATTGCTCCCCCAGAAGCCAACATTAACAAGACTCAATATAAACTCTAGAAGTCTTCCAGTATCATAAGCCATTTCATAATTCATTAGATATGTGCCCTCTAAGCAAATTGCTACCTCATCCTGACCTAATGTAAATGATCTATGATTTCTTGGTCTTTCGTCATAATAGATACCACCTGCTCTAAGTCCAAAGAATACACCTGAATTTGATTCAGCTGATATTGAGAGTTCCATGTCGTCTGACACTAATACAGACGGATTATCCGTACTATGACTCACTAAACTTGGAGAAAAGAACCCTATTCTCATTTCATTTTCGCCCCTATATAGAATTGAACCTCTAGGACGCAAAAAAGTCCAATTAAGCCAATTCAACACATATTTAGAAAAATCATCTAAATTCGATACATTGTCTAACTCAATAATTACTTGCGTTCCAAAATCAAAACAATCTAAAGGCGGCTCAATGGAAAAAGTTGGGCAGAAAGATCTTGTAAATCTTGTTTCAAGCCACTCTGAATCAGTATCTGAATCATAGGTTCTAAAACGCGTACGAATTCGAAATGATTTACCTAAAATGAAATAAGAGAAAATTCCAATTCCGAATTGTCCAACAAGACTAGGTTTTTCAAAGTCAGTGTTTTCCAAGTAATGTTCATAATCACCTGACTTGTGAAATGATCTTCCTAGATATTTTAGGTAGCTCTCAATAATCTCAAGATTCATACCACGCCCATTATCAGTTATTACTAGCAAACGACCCACTATCTCAACAATTACTTTTGGCTCATACTTGGAAGAGGGTGGACCCCTAAGATGACATGCATCTAATGAGTTTTGAACGGATTCTCTTAGTGGTACCCATAATTCTTGTTTGCCATAGAGATTTCCAATTAACCAATTTACAATAACATCAGTATCAACTTGAATTTCATATTTCCCTGATTTATAACCTTGAAACCTTAGATGAAATACACAACTGATAGGAAGTGCAAAATCATCTTTGAAATGGATTCCACGAATATCTTTCAATGTAAGAAAAAGTCCCTCACGAACTAATTCTATTCCGCGTTGACCTAATTCATCAACTACTTTGCCATGTATGTCAATTACTTCTCCTTTGTCGGAGAGTTCCCATCTTTCAAGCGATAAGTGACTTTTCCAATGAATCTTAGATTCTTTTGAAACTTGACTTATGAAATCATCTCGACTAGAGATAGCATCAAGAAATTGAATTCTTTCATAGGTTATTTCTAGTTCATCTGCAAGTCGTAAAGATGCAGTCAGAAAACCCAGATTCTGAATCTGAAATGAATCATCTAAGTATTCACGGGTATACAGTGAAACTTTTCGGTGTCCCTTGGCGATTCTACCAATTGCCTGCCTTTCAAACAATTCTAAGTCCTTGAATAGTGGAGACTCGGACACAAATCGTTCTGAACGTTCATGATGTGTTTCCCTTAATGTTTTCTTTGTGTGGTCATTAGTTTCCATGGAATCATTCTCGAAGAGTTTCGGTGCCATACCTATATCATGAACTATTGTTCCAAGTAGAAGACAAAATATCTGATTATCATCTAATTCATCAAGTATTTCATCTAACAATATCTCAATGTTCTGTATAACATTTAACACATGGTCGAAACCATGTGGAGTAAATTCTTCAAATACTTGATAAATGGAACCAAACCAACCATTCAACTTGTTTGTTATATCACGAACAACCTTCTGTTTTTGTGGATTAAGACGTTGATATAGTTTGGAGTTAGTTAGTCCGGTTGAAATCCCCGGTTTTGACACTTTTAAGTCCCCCAATACTTACCTGAATTCATAACCCAGTTGTTAAATCTATGCTGGTTCTCATTGATAATTATGACAATGAATCAGTGGACTTAGAACAAGCAATAAAGACATTCTATCTCGTTTCTAGATTCGATTTCGTGCGTTCAAATCGCACCGGGCCCACCACTTGTCTTGTAGCATCCAAGGTCTAGATAAGGTCCGGACATGTCCGAGATATCATCAGCAAGATTACCTTTGGCTTAGGCGTCGTCCTTCTGGCAGCTCGTCCAGTAGCAAACCATCAATCTCGGCATCATGAACAGCTTTCAGAGCTTTCTTTCCACCGATGTTCTCCAGTGCACCTGCCACAGTCTGTCTAACAAAAAGCGACTCATCACGAAGCGCACTAACCAATGCGTCAATTGCAGTTTTGGCCTTTCGTTCTCCAAGCTGCACTGCTGCAAACAGCCGGACTAGACGTCTTGAATCAGTTAGACAGCTAATCAGGTGCTTTGTGGCTTGCGGATTATCAATCTCACCCAAACGGTCTATCGCACCAATGACCACTTGTTCATCATTACTCTCAAGCTCAACCGCCAGATCGTCGAGCTCACTTGCTACCCTGGTCTTCTTTTTGGCTTTCTTTGTAGTCTTGGTCACAGACTTCATCTTTGTACTCTTTTTCTTAGGCTTCTTGGCAATCGCCTTGGCTGGCGTTGTCTTCGCAGATTTTTTCGGAGCCTTCTTAGTGGTCTTCTTTGCTGTTTTCTTCTTAGGCTTTGCAGCTGTCTTTGCTGTTTTCTTCTTAGCCTTGGGTGCCGCCTTCTTTGGCTTCGCCTTTGTAGTCTTCTTCTTAGTCTTGGACTTCTTGGCAGCGGTCTTTGAGGACTTTGACACCTCTATTCCTCCAAACGTGCACTCATTTGCATTGCTTCCAGTCGGCACTCTTTCTAATAAACAGTCTTAGTGATTGATGTCACAGCAAAAACGCCTTAACAGCCGCCCTCTTCCGACAAAACAGATGGTCCGAAATGCACGAGTTCTCAGCCGCCTGTTCAATTGTTGATGCTGCAGTGACCGCTGCAGAGCAACACAAGGCTACCAAAGTAACAGTGGTAAATGTAGAAATCGGTGAGTTTACTTTCCTGATTCCAGAACAGCTCGTGTTCAATTTTGAGATTGCAAGCAAAAAGACCATTGTTGAGGGGGCCACGCTCAATCTCCGCATAGTCAAAGGGAGAGTTGAATGTCAGAAGTGCGGATTCGAGGGTGAAGCGAATATTGAAACTGAATTGCCCTCTCAGATTGCTATGTTTGCCCCAATGCAGTGCCCCGAGTGCGGAAGTAGTGATACATCAATCACTGGCGGAAAGGACTTCGTCATAACGAATATCGAGGCTGAGGTTCCCAGCTCTTGAACTACTCTAAAACAGCGTTTAGAACTCCATCTTGGCCTGGCCTATTAGTAACCTTTGCACGGCCCTTTGAGGTCTTGATGATTGTTCCTCTTGTGATGACTTTCCTGCGTTGGTAGTCCATACTGGCAGAGTTCAGTTCAACATCCTCTATCTCTGCGCGGTAGGTTTCATTCTTCTTGGGATCAGTTACGTTGACCTGCAGGAGGCTCAATGCTGGCATTTTCTTGATAGCACCCTTACTATCAATCATCTTTCTTCTTGGTGATCCCATGACGGTTTCAGTTGGAGTACGACCCATCTCGTACTTCCTCTTACTCCTGAATTTCTTCCGTCTTGCTCCGGTGGATGTTCGTCCAGAACGTCGATGCCAGACACCCATTTTCGACTACCTCTCAGTAGATTCAATGTCGCTCACAGTAGAGCAGTTTTAAGTCTTACTTAGTGGCCAATTTCCGTTTCACGCCCGAATCGCCCAGTTCATATACTATCAGTGCAGAAATCGACTCGTCCCGGTTGGTGGAATTTTCATGACGCAAATAGAATCCGCTCATGGTGCAGGTGGAAGGATAATGCAGCGCCTCTTGGAAGAGGTTATCATTCCTTCGTTTGGTAGAAGGAGGCTAGGGGACATAGGTCTCGACGAGATGGATGATGGTGCAACTCTTCAGACCAACGGAATCAATCTTATTGTTTGCACAGATGCTCACACGATTCACCCCGTCTTCTTTCCCGGCGGAGATCTCGGAAAACTCACTGCCTGCGGAACCATCAACGACCTTGCAGTTATGGGTGCGAGACCCGTGGCAATGACAAATACAGTGATTGTTGAGGAGGGTTTCGAGATAGATGACCTTAGCAAGATTTTGCACTCACTCAATGATATCATTGAGCCACTCGGAGTCGCCATGATTGCTGGGGACACGAAGGTCATGCCAAAGGGCACACTAGATGGTGTAGTCATGTCCACAACTGGAGTTGGGGTGCCATATCTCAGTGAGGCTATTGCTGACAGCGGAGTCCAACCAGGTGACGACATAATCGTGACAGGTCCTCTGGGTGATCATGGTACTTCCCTACTAGCACATCGCGAGGGTCTGAAGTTCGAAACCGACTTAGTCAGCGATGTTGCCCCTCTCTGGATTCCTATTCGTGACTGTCTTGATATCGGGGGGGTGCACGCAATGAAAGATCCCACAAGGGGTGGTACTGCGGTGGCACTCAATGAGTTAGCCACAAAGTCCAAACTGGAACTCGAGATTGATGAGGGTCTTATCCCCATTCGTCCGGCTGTAGGTTCACTTTGTGAGATTCTTGGTCTGAATCCACTACACATGAGCTGTGAGGGAACTGCAGTCATGGCTGTAGACCCAACCAAGACTGATACAATACTGAAAGCTCTGGCAAAACATGAAGATACGAACGAGTTTCGTGTTATCGGAACTGCACGAGAGGGCGAGTCGAGAGTCCTGATGAAGACCGCAATCGGCGGAAAGAAGGTAATCCAAGTGCCCTACGGAGAACCAATTCCACGAGTGTGTTAGGGTAAATCAATCGCTTGCTCTGCTTCGGCCTGATGCTCTAGTACCTTCTTCATCTTGTGCTTGAGCTGTGCTTTCATGCGAATCATATCTGGATCTAGGCCGAAGTAGTCCGAGAACAGCGGTGTGGTCTTCAGCATCTTGCTTCTTCCTTCGGGTGTTGCGTCAACGAACTTCTTCTCGACTAACTCCTTCACGTGGTCGTAGCAGTGTGTGCCCCGCTGAGCTATCAGGTCCGACTGGATTATTGGCTGCTTCAATGCAATGAAGACCAAAGTCTGAAGCGTTGCAAAGGACAACAGACCTCCAGGTATGAACCTACCTACCCTTGGAGTTAGTTCAGGAATCAGCTGAAGCACCCATCTCTCCCTAGGAAGCTCCACAACCTCAAGAGCGCCGCCACTTTTACGATATGCGAATCCCAGATCCTCCAGTATCTTCTTCGTAGTTGACTGGGCTTTGTCAATGAGAGTTGCTAGCTCCTCTAGGGTCAGTGGTCTTCCCGCCACGTAGAGCGCCGCCTCGAGAGTCACTACTTCATCATCCAAATCCATCACCTACTGTTCTACCTGTGACTGAATCTTCTCTTCTAGTTTTTCCTCTGGTGGTGGACTGAGCAGTCTGACCCAGATTTCATCCTCGTCATCCATCCAGATGTCTATGTAAGACCTCGCAAAGAGATGCAGTAGAGCAAAGAAAATCCTCACAACCTCGGTACGGGTGTTGTTGACGAGAATATCAACGAATCGCAAGACCTCATCCACATCCATTATCTTGGAGAGGTCTTCATACACCTGACCAATGCTCTCTTCGACGTTCGCGCGAGCAATCTCCATTCTGAAGGAGACTTGGTCTGCCTTTGTCTTCTGCTTACGTTTTGAGGGGATGGGTCTCTGTCTAACTCCACGACTCAGCACACGGTCCATAGCAACGAGGAGTTCCTGAAGTGTAACTCTTTGATTCGTGACTCTGAATGGGGGACGAATCAGCGGAATCTCCAACTCCTCTTCGTCTTCCTCGTCTTCTGGTGGCAGAAGACCAAGTAGTACAAGATCCCGGGTCTTTTTCATGAATATTACAGAAGCCGAATAGAGAGCATTCCCCGAAACTCTGAAGTCAATGTCCCCTTCTCTTCTCATCTCGCGAAGGAATCCAGCAACCAGCTTTCCAACGTCAACATTCCATGGCTCGATTTTATCTAGTTGGAGTACATCAGACAAGAGAATGTAGGGAGGTGCCGCCCAGAACGGGGAATTCTCGTTACTCATGATGGCACTGCCACCTCCGCTAAATCCACTGATACAATCTTCGATATACCATCCTGATTGGCAACCCCAATCAAGAGATCAGCTTTTCGCAGTGTTGGGTCTCTGAGAGAAACCACAATGAATTGTGTTGATTTAGATAACTCTTGAATCAACAGTGCCACATTATGTGCATTAACATCGTCTAGAGCTGCATCTATCTCATCAAAGACATAGAAGCTCGCTGGACTAGCCATCTGTATCGCAAAAATCAGTGCAAGACCAGTGAGAGTCTTCTCTCCACCACTCATGGCATCAAGTGTAACAAGATCCTTGCCACGTGGTTTCGAACGAACTGTAATGCCACCCATCAGGGGGTGTTCAGGATTCTCAAGCATCAGATTCGCTTCTCCATCCGGGGAGAGCTTTGCAAAGACCCTTGAGAAATTATCAGCAATTTCGTTGTAAACTTGGAGGAATCTGCGGGTCTTCTCGGTTTCAATCTCTTCCATGAAAGCAAGTATCTCCTTATGTTCCTCCTCTAGCCGTCGCTTCTTATCGACTATCTCTTCGTACTTGTCCCTCTCAATGTCATAGTCTGCAATAGACTTCAGATTAACGGGCCCCATTGCTTCGAGTTCTCTCTGCAATTCCTGAGCATTGTCATTCAATTTGTCAATCTCTTTGTAGGTCAGTTCTGGAAGGCTTTCTTTCTGCTTAATCGCATCATCTGCATCACAAAGAGGCTCAAGCTCAGCAACTAATGCAACAAGCTCGTGTTCTATCCGACCTCGTTCACTTGTGAGTCGATAGACTGTCTTCTCGTTGTTCGTCTGCTTCTCTCTGATATCCTCTTGTTCAAGCCTGAGATTTCTGAGCTGCTCCTTGAGACTCAGCTGATGAACTCGCTTGTCTTTCACAGCGCCATCGATTCTTTCTCTCTCAGTTTTGAGGTCTTTGTACTCCTTCTCCTTGTCACCCTTCTGATTTTCCAAGTCCTTAACACGTTTCTCAAGTGAGGGAAGTTTTTTGCTGAGTGTGGCCCGACGACTCTCTAGGTCTTCGATTCTTGGTCGGAGGCGTTCTTCTATGGCGACCCGCAATCCAGTTATCTCGCTCTGTAGTGACTCACGTTCCTGCTTGTAGTCTTCCAAGATTTCCTTTGTGTCCTTAATCTCCTGATTAATGGTAGGAGCGTCGGACACGACTAGTGTTTCGTTGACCGCGTCCCTTCTCTCTCGTACATTCTCTCTGTGTACAGTTGCTTCGGCATCTCGTTCTTGGAGTTCGCTAATCTGTTGTTCCAGTGCCTGTATTGTCGTCTTTGCTC
>JAUVHR010000326.1 GCA_030593165.1 Candidatus Thorarchaeota archaeon | reverse complement strand
CTCTACTAGCTTTATTGGTCCCAATATGCATCTACTCACTCTGAGCTTGGTCTTGATTTCCTTGATGGGTCTGTTACTCCTGTTCTCAATGTGTAGATTCATGGATGTGGGCACAAAGGTTGGAAGAAGGTCAGGAATTTCAGGACGAATGACGACGTCTGGGGTCTTCGGAGTGAATGTGACTCTGACTCGCTTAGAGGAAATGGTCTGTACCAATCCGTTTCTGAACTTTGCGTGTACTTCAATCGGGCCTATCACATAGTCTCCAGGTTTCTTCACTCTCAGCAGAAAAAGAAGTCTGTACTTCTGACCAGCGGTGAGTTTCTCTGGTGGTTTCTCCGGAATCATTCTCTCTAAATCGATTCCTTCTGGAACCTTTAGGATGACATCTTCGATATCAAATGCCTCATACGAGATGATGATTGCTCTAAGCGGCACGGGTCGTTCTGAGATGGTTTCGGATTTTACATTGTAGAGGGCTGCGTAGCAAACTGGAGGACCCTTGCAGCTCTCGGTATGCTTCATGTACTTCTTGAAGGGCATTAGCTTGCCGCATTTCCTGCATCTCATCATCTTGCGATGCTTACTCATGAGGTACGAATCTCCATCTACCTTGGCCTATCTATTGGCATCTTGCACTTAGATATTGTCATCAAAGTCGGTGAGAACGCGACCTTCCATTCCACCTGCTACTGTAATGGTCTGTCCACTCACATGTCCTGCAAGCTTGTCTGACGCTAGGTAGAGAATGACTCCTGCAATGTCGGACGGCACTGCCACTTTGCGAAGGGGGACTGTTTGAAGAATCCTACCGAGCATCCGCTTATCATCGAGTGCACCCTCTGCCATCGGAGTCATCGTCCACCCTGGGTTCACAAGATTCACCCTACCTTTCGGCGCGAGATGCGCAATCTCATTCTTGAGGCTCATCTTCAATCCGTGCATTGCCGCTTTGGATGCCGAGTAGTCACAATACCATGCCTCTCCGAACTCGCCGGCAGTTGAGCCAACCATGATTAGCGCCGCAGTATCTTTTGGGTGTGATTCGAGGTTCTGGAAGAAGTACTTGGCCGTAAGGAATACGCCAGTCAGGTTCACTGCGAGGGTATTATCCCATTGGTCCAGGTCCATCTCATGAATTGGTACTCCCTCATGATTGGCGATTCCTGCATTCGCCACTGCAATGTCTACTCGACCAAATCTCCTATCAGCTTCTGCAAAGGCGGCCTGTACTGACTCCTCACTGCGGACATCCGCCTGAACGCAGATGAGCATGTCTGTGTAGGAGTTCTCTAAGCTGACTAGGCCTCGTTTCTCTGTGTGGTATATGGCCGTTATTCTTGATCCTTCCTGAAGGAAGCGTCGAGCTGTTTCGAAACCAATGCCTCCTGATGCACCAGTTATCAGAATATGCTTGCCGTCCAGTCCGCCATCCATAAGATAATCCTCCGTTCTTAGATACTCCGAGACCGTTTCAACAATCTCGTTCCATCCTGCTAAGAATGCCGTTGCTTTGTTCTTAACGCTTACCAATCATGGCGAAGCAATCTTCGATTGAACGCAGCGTTGGTGCTGCGCAACCTGTGACCATCCTCATTGCCGTTGAACCCGAAATTTCATAATGTCTTTGAGGTTAGTCCGAATCATGTACTCTTACCGGAACGCTACCGAGGATGACAGGGATCTGGTAGTTCAGCTGTATCTTTCAGATGTAGAGGAGAACACCAAGAGTGCAAGCGAATTCGCCAATGATCTGATTGAAAGACTGAAAACCATCCTCTGCTTCGCTGACGGGAAAATCGTGGGCACAATCAGTTGGGATACACGGGGCGGCCTAGACGATGGGGTGATTGAGCTCGTTGGTCTAGGTGTTAGTGAGGAGCACCGTCGGAAGGGTGTTGCGGATGAGTTGGTTCAGCGGCTTCTCAAAGATGCCTCTGTGTTCTATGCTCAGAACGGTCACAGTCTGAGAGTTGTGTACCTCTTCATGGAGAAGGGCAATGAGCATGGAAGTGCATTCTACAATCACTTTGGGTTCAAGGAGGTCGCTGTTGTCCCCGCTCTAATGCCGGATGGTGATGCAACTATCTGGACGTTACATGTGTGATCTCTTTCTCTTTTGCATAACAAAGAATACAGAAGCATTCGTTTCTGGATTCCTTTTGAAAGAATCTATCTCAGACATGAGTGCTTTGAATTCTTGAAGAGTAGTGACTTTTTCCGCGTGAAGCGATTCTAGAGTTCCAAGATGTTCCTCCAGCGGTTCAATATATTCTTTCAACCAAGCAACATATGGCACCTCGAATTGACCAATCAAGTCATAACCACATTCTGAAATCAACTCAGCCTTCTGCTTCACATCTTTTTGCGAATCGTGTACCGCAAGGAATCCTTTCGCCTTAAGGAATCGTTTCCATTCCTTCAGACCTTTCTCGAATCCAACAACGGAAATCGCTCCCTCACACCAGATGATATCAAAGCTCTCCTCGACGAAATCCAATTCATGTAATGAGCACTGAATTGTTGTGACTCGCTCAGAAACTCCTACTTCCTTGCTCCTTCTCTCGAATGCTTCCAAGAGTGTTTGGTCGAGGTCAACACCGGTAACGTACCCATCACATAATCTGAGGAGTTCCAGTGATGGTGTACCTGAGCCACACCCCAAGTCTAGAATCGATGTTTTTTCGATCTTTGGTATCATCTGGAAGGCTCTTCTTGTGTATTTATTCAGATTCGCCCGGAATTTGTCCTTGTCATTTCTGTGTTGCATTATCTCATCACCTATGAAGAACTAGGTGTCCTTAATCCTTTGTGAAACTTGGTGGACTACAACAAGGACTCTTAGACTGCTTTGAATAGTAATCCCGTCTGTGGTTTCCTCTCCCTAATGCCGGATGATGATGCCACGACCTGCCTTTCTGTATTCTTCTAAACTTCTCATAATCGTCGCATCTTGTACAGCCAATATGCTCCAAAGACGAGCAAGGGAATGGCAACAATCACAGCCAGACTCAGGTTCACCAGGTTTGTGCGTGTATTCTCGAAATGTGAATAGTCCGAATCTAATGAAGGCAGAATAAACGTGAATAGAATACTATCTGTTGGATGGGGGTCTTCATCTGCTATATTGGCTGTAAAGACAACGACTAAGTCGTCCTCAGGAACTACGTATATTTTCTGCTCGTAATGTCCAGTTGCTGCATAAACGCCTTGGTCAAGATAAGTCCACCATTGATAGCCGTAGCCCATGAATTGTGATATAGACACCTGAGTTCTGGTGGCATCATGAACCCATTCTTGTGATACGATCTCAGTCCCATTCCAGGTTCCATTGTTTAACATGAGATAACCAAGTCGAGCCATGTTTCTGGAAGATAGATAGAGTCCTCCGTCAGTATGTAAAACGCCACTTCTGGCCATCGAGATCCAGCCATAATCCCCTATTCCTATCCGGTCAAACAAATATTCCTCTGCAAATGATTCAACACTTTGCCCTGTCACCTGTTCGATGATTGCACCTAGGAGAATGGACATGCCCGAATTGTAGTGCCAAGATTCACCTGGTTCTCTGACCATAGGTTGATCTAAGATATGCTGGATGGCGTCAGTGCTATCCC
Source organism: Candidatus Thorarchaeota archaeon (assembly GCA_030593165.1). Lineage (GTDB taxonomy): Archaea > Asgardarchaeota > Thorarchaeia > Thorarchaeales > Thorarchaeaceae > JAJRWI01. Next base: position 630 of record JAUVHR010000326.1, on the reverse strand, counting down.
ACATCTGTTTCAAGGTGTTTCTATCATCGGTGTATGGATAGTCGTGCTCAGTCCAATACATTCCTTCAGACATCGTTAATATGTGGTACAATGTGATATTCATTTTACGAGAGTCTAAATTCTCTATTGTGCGGTTAGGAAAGAAGTCAACCATTTTCTGACTGACATTGTCAATAAACCCCTCATGGAGCGCAATTCCGATTAGTGTTGATGTGAAACTCTTTGTACATGATTGCAGCATGTGTGTTTTTGTTGGATTATAGGTGTCCATTGGATACTCTTCCCAAACTATGTAGCCATCGTGTACAACAATAACAGAGTGAATGTTGTGCCCCTGATCATCAATGTATTCCATCATTGCTTCAAGATACGATGCGTCGATCCCGACTTCCGATGGATCAGCAGTTTGCCATTCGTCAGTTGGCCAGTAATCTCTATCCAATGCATGATGATTGCTGCTGTTTGTCTCCAAGCCAACTACAGGTTCGCTCAGAATTGATGCAATGAACACAATAGTGAGAGCAAGAAGCAATCCAATTATTTTTCTTTGAACTCGATTCATTTCATCAACCCCAGCTTAGAAGGATAATAGAGAATAGACTCAGCCAGTAGCTGCCGACTGTGAATAAG
>JAUVHR010000084.1 GCA_030593165.1 Candidatus Thorarchaeota archaeon | reverse complement strand
GGATTTGATGGTCGCCTATTCTATTCAGATCAACTGCCTGTCTGAGTGACCGGCCGATGAGCCGCTGTATCTCCTGACTGCGACCACTCACCCTGTGTCGACTGGTCCGTGTGTCGGTCGCCCTCGGAAGCATGCCGTATTCAGCTGTGACCCAACCTTGATCTGTATTATTGAGCCAGCCTGGAACGCCCTCTTCCACTGTGGCCGTGCAGATTACCTGTGTATCTCCGGTTGCAATAAGCACAGAACCTTCAGGATGCTTCAGGAAATTACGTGTGATCTGTACGGGCCGCAACGCATCGCTTACTCTACCGTCGTATCGGGGCAATATATCAACTCGAACCAAAGGACGAATAATCGGCTATTAATCACTGTCGGATGCGAAACGTCCCAGAGCATTGGACTTGTCCCCGATATCTTTATTGAGAAGGGGGTATGTTGGAATTCGTTGGCTTCCGTCGTGGCCAGTGCCGGAGGAGTTAGAGATGATGGATATTCATCGCAAGTTTGAGATTGTTCTTCAGGATACTGTGAAAGAGTGGAAACAGCACAAAGAAGTGAAGGGAATCTTCGTATTTGGTTCCTATGTAAGGGGAACCGCCACTGCGAGCTCGGACTTGGATATCTGCATGATATGGGATGGCGACGAGGCCCCCGTGCAACTTCTTGTAGAGTACAAGGAAGTTCTTGTTGACATGAGCTTTGTCACCACAAAGTCCGTCCAAGAGGTCTTCGAGAATCGAACCGAAGACGCGTTCCAGATTGCGGAGATAGTTGGTAGGCTGAAGAATGCAAGAGTATACTTCGACACTGATGGCATGGTGAAGAAATGGCAGGTTACAGCCTCTGGATACATGTGGTCAGATGCAGCTATCGAATCAGTGAAGGAAAAAGTTGAGCATGTCTTGAAGAGAGCGGAAACGTTCTCTCAGGAGGATGACAGTCCCAGTGCAATCTATGAACTGAGATGTGGCCTTCTAGACCTAGCCCGTGTAGTCCTGATGAAGAACAACATCTTCGAAATCATCAAACCCGCTGAGGTTCTAGGTGAGCTTAGAATGCTGGACCCGATGATGTACCAGCTCTTCCTTCGGGCCTTCAAGCTTAAGGGATTGGACGAGAGAGAACTCATGCCTATACTGGAAGACATCGAGAAATGGGTGAAGATTGGTGTTGAGCGGTTTGAAACGGGGAGTGTTTCTGGTTCTGTCACCGCCCTACTGACCGAGGCACAGCGACTGTATCACGGTTCAAAGCGACTCACGCTCAACTCAGAGTATGAGCTAGCGGTAATGGAAATGCGACAAGCCATTGACATACTAGGACTAGTACTGTTGGAGCTGGGGGGCAGGGCTAGAACAGAAGATACATCATTCATTTCCGATCTAGAAAAGTATGAGAGCGAATTCTTTGAACAGGTTCTCTTTAAGCACGGAGAATACGATCTAATGATCAAGGCGGTCAAGCGCAGTATTAGCGAAGCCAGGTTCATAGCTCAAAGACTCTGATGTGCTCCAGTCGGTTAAACTGATTAGGTGCTCCTCTTTACGAAATGTAGTGGTGAATATGTCCGAACCACAGTGGGGTATCCTAAATCTTCGGAGTGTGTTATTGACTCAGGAGAAGCAATCAAGTCTTGAGTATGAATTCGAAACCTATCATGCAGCTACCAACTTCGTGATTAAGGAGAGGCTCAGGAGGACTCTTACTAACCCCACCCGGACAATCCAAGTGCTTCAGGATGAGTTCTCGGAGAGGTTCGATTCAAGAGAACAGTACCTGATTGATGTGGTTAGGACTGCGGGTTCCGAGGTCAAGGCGCACCAAAGACTTGCTAGAACAATCAGGAGTATGCGTGACAAGACTCCCCACTTCAAGTCAGGAAGAATCATTCTCTCAAAACCAATAATCACGGTAGGCAAGATGGCTGTCGTTCTTAGGAGCAAGGATGGGTCCGAAATTCCAGTCCCATTTGATAAGCGGAGTCGGAATCGTGTGTTGGATGAACTGGAGCAGCTTGCACGAGATAAGAGCAAGTACGGGCGCATTCGACTCACTTGGAGAGAAGCGGGATATGTGGACATAGATATTCGTGCTAGGCTCTAAGCGAGTGTCAAGCCTACGGTTCCCATGCTACTAGTGCTCCTGAAATGTGAGTGGAGTAGAATCGAGTGCCTTTGGGATCCCATGCCACAGACGTGACCGGAGTCCATAGCTTCACTCTTGACTCCTCAGTTCCGGAATCAACTGACCATAACCTGATACTTCGGTCCCAACTCGCAGACAGAAGTCGTCTTCCGTCAGGGTCGACTGTAAGCGAGCTAACTATGTCATCATGACCTTTCAGCTGAGTAGTCTGTTGAGATCCATCCAAAGTGATTGCTAGGATGATACCATTGTGAAGGCCCAGGTAGACTTTCCCCCCGTCGGGACTGACTGCCATCGACCTGATTCGTTTTTTCTTCTTCGCCAATACCTTGACTAACTCATAGTTTGGCGTGTCCCAGAGTTTGCATTCGCCATCCCAGGAGGCAGTGACAAGCCGAGAACCATCGTTTGTGAATGTGAGTCCGGACACATCAACTCGATGAGCCTGGAAATTTCTGATGCACTTGAAGCTGGGTAGAGAGAACATCTTGACTACGCCATCCCGTGCACCGGACGCTCCTTTGTTAGAAGTTGCATTAGTAGCTAGTGTCTTCGCTTGAGACTCATGCTTCAGAATGGCTGGCTTATGCGAACTGTCTGATGATTTCCAAAGCCGCGTGGTGTGATCCCAACTAGAAGATACAAGGTGAGACCCATTTTCTACAAAAGACAACGATGAAACGAGAGCCTCATGTCCTTTGAGTTCCAGCAGCGGTTTTCCTGATTTTGCTCCAATCATTAGGACATTCGCGTCTTGTGTACCAACAGCCAGACGCCTACCTTGGGGATGAACTGCAATACATGTGAGAGGAGGGGACGGAACCCCTGTTGACCTATAGAGTATCGATTTCTTTGTTTCACTCAATCCAGTAACTCTCACAATCCTGTGATTGTGTTATTGGAGATTTATAGGTGTGCAATATTCATTTCCGCTTGTAGTAGATGAACACTGCAATCAGTGCCAAGGGTGGGAGAACGAACATCAATATTATGACAAAGTCAATGGAATTTGGAATGTAGGTTGCACCAGAATCCACTTGGCCCACGACAAACACCTCTACAACACGTCCCACGGCATCAAGACTCTCTGGAGAACAGTTGTCAGGGATATCTTCCAGAGTATGCCAAGTCGAGGGGAATGGAGCGTGTTGGATAATATCCAGCGCCGGAATATGTTCGGTCAGAAACGGACGATGATCGTCAAGTATAGACCCCCCAACAGTGTCAACAAAGATGTCGTCAAGACCGAGGTCTGCAGCAATTTCCCAGACCGCATCTTGTAGCGACCTTGTAGAGCTACTCTCGCGTTTCAGTATGAGGTCTGTATCCCCAACCAGGTCAACCAATATCATCGCAGCAATTTCGTCCCGTCGAAACTGCGGAAGCTGATTGACATAGTGATTTGAGCCAACAATCCAATCCCATCCATCAATGCCTCCAGAGTCTTCAGCGTCAAACAGCACAATCTCAACTTCGGCCTTGACCGATTCGGGTAAGACATCTGCGAGCTCCAGTAGGATTGCAACCCCGCTTGCACCATCATTCGCGCCAATGATCGGGATGTTCCTGTTCCCGGGATTAGGGTCTTGGTCGGCACGCGGACGAGTGTCATAGTGGGCGCCAAGAACAATTGAACCGTTTTCCTCTGGGTCCCCACGCGCGATGACATTGACACATTCTACGCCTAGGTACGTGAAATTCTGAAGTGTCACATGCCATCCAGACTCAGTCAGTTCGTCCACCATGTACTGCCGACACAGACTCAGATTCTCAGAACCGGGCGGTCTTGGTCCGAAGTTACATTGCTCAGCAAGGTGGTCGTATGCACTATCCCCATCAAACAGGGGTGTGTGTGTAGACTGAGCCGGCCCAATGCTACCAAACTGAATGATTAACAAAAGCAGGACAAATAGCTCGGTTCGCATTGATAACTCAACCACATCATGCTGCTCAAGGACCGACCTATGTACTTTCCTCACATAGTGGAACTATCTGGGGTTCGTGGAGAGGTCCCAGATTATCACTTGTTCCTTGCGATGGGTCTTGTTGATTTTGTCCCATATACTGCTGGCTGTGGAGGAATATGACCGCTCCACCACGTATGGATTCTCCCAAGGTGCTATCTCAGCTAAGAACTCTGCGCCCTTAATCAGCCGTCCGTTGACTTTTCGGTCTCCAACAACTAGAACCACCAAGCCATCGTCTACGAGAGCTCTGTCGATTGCTTCAAGAGATACAATCATGTCTTCTCTGTACGTTGAGTATCTTTGAATCAGACCACGTCGTATACTGGACCGGTCTACCCCTAGAATTTCAAGAACGATACGAGAATAGTAACCTGTATAGTCAAGTGCATCGAAATAGGGAGGTGAGCTGTAGACAACATCAACAGATGCCTTGGAGATAACATCACTAAGTCGTCGGGTATCATGACAGTGTATGGTTGCTGTCGGACTGCCGCACACAAAGTCGATGTGCTTCTTCATCTTCCGCATCAGAATGGAGTAGAAATCCACATCCCTTAGACTATCACTTATTTTGCCGACAGAGGTAGAGGACCACTTCCATCCACTGCAAGCCCGCGCAGCCACACAGACGGACCCATAGAGAACGGAGAGAAGGAATTCAGAAAAACCGTCTGATACTGCTATCAGTCGCATGATTTGTTCACTCGTTCTTGGATGGAAGTACTTTGATGGACTGGTAGGCATTATTGATGGTTGACCAAGGGATTTGGCTTCCGAGATTGCGATTTCAAGTCCTTTTACTGTTGCATCTTTATCGACTGGTTCAGTTTTTCCCTTAGCGATTGTGCATGCCAGCGGATTATTGTCAACCCCGATCGCTTTCATCCCTCTCTTCTGTGCCTCATAGATGATAGTCCCTGTGCCGCAAAAGGGGTCTAGTAGAATGGAATGAGGAGGCATCTGGGATATGATATGATTTGCATCGAGAGCAGATATTTTCCCCCGATAGGGATAGATTCCATGAATCGACCGAGGATTGTTTACGGTCTTGAAGCTCTTCAAACTGATTCGACGTTGGTCCTTTGAGCCAATCTTCACGTCCCGCAAAGCCCATCGTCCTCCCCAAGAATCCAAGGCATGTATTCAGATGTCCTATGGTTATTCACCATAGAGTATGTCAATGGTAGAAACTGTTGCAGCAATCTCTTTCTCAACTGCTTCAACTTGCAGTGGATCCTGTTCCCCAGACGCCTCGCTAGAATCCTCCTGTTCAGCCTTCTGAGCTCCATGGAGATTCCCATCACAAGCCAGTATGGATGCAGCCTGAAGACCGCGGGTCTGGGCAAACACAAAGAGTAAGGAACTCTCCATCTCGACACACTTGACTCCTGCCTTTGTCCATATGGCGAGCTGGTTAAGATCAGGATTGACATAATAGACATCGCTAGTCCAGCAAATCCCAGAGTGAACACGGTCTGGTGGAAGCAGCTTCGATATCTCGGAATAAAGCAGGCTGTAGAGCTCGGGAGTTGCCACTGCCGGGTACTCGACTGGTGTGTAATTCAGGCTTGTCCGTTCATCGCGTATGGCCCCAGTGGGAACGACCACATCTCCAATGATTACTTTGGGATCTATGCCACCACAGGAACCAATGCGGATAATTGTTTCTGCGCCTAGGTTGGCCAGCTCTTCTATGCATATGTGGGTAGAAGGTGTTCCAATTCCGGTTCCTGCGATTGTTACAGGAACTCCCTTCGGCGTATACGCACGGTAAATCAGGAAGCCTCTGTATCTCGCCACTTCTTCAGGGTCGCTCATCTTCGAGGCAATAATCGGTACACGGTCAGGGTTTCCTGAGATCAATGTCACTCTCTCAACGTCGCCCTCACCGGCTCTGATATGGGGCTGTACTCGCTTCTTCAAATAGGATTCACCTACGTGACTTACTGCATTGCAGGCTTTTCACTGTTGGCGTTTGTGATTGAAAAGCCCTGAGCATTATCGCATTTGCCCGTTGATTCTTTCGAAAACACAGTTAGAACATACCCATTTTGAACATATTCTAAAGACCTTGCCAAATCGCGGCATCAGAGTATGACAGACCTCACACGAACCACTGTTTGATTCGTAGTTCTCTGATAAGAACACAAGGAGAAGGGACATAAGATTCATACTCGTGACTTGCATTGGAGGTTCACCATGGGTTTCTGTTCGCACCCGTCCTTATTAGGCACCCAAAGTTGCCCAAGACTATAAGTTCAAACAGACGACTAAACTAGAACCAGAATTCTTGAGGATTTGATATGACGGACTATCCGTACTCGTACTATTGTTATCGTTGTGGTGGGATGAATAAAATCCAAGCAGATGTGCCAAAGGCTCCTGATTTTACTCATATTCGTCTTATCTGTGAACATTGCGATGATAGGACGAATGTTCTTCTAAGCGGTTGTCCTGACGAAAGCTGTGACAGATACGTATTCTGGATAAATGACCTCGCAATCCCAGATTTGGTCAAGTCACTTGCAAAGTACTTCGTGCACAATCTCCAGACCGTCATTGACAGTGCCGCAATGAGGGGCTTCAACATCGGAATTGATACAACAGAGAATTTCACGCTACGTGCAAAATGTTCCTGCGGAAAGCCGTTCACCATTGACATTCCGATTCCTGACCTTGATTGAACGACCAGCCAGTGCTATATGTGAGAGTCAGACCCTCTTAATGAATCAGACAAATAATCACAGAAACCGTTGAGAGGGCAGGTTTCACATCTTGGCTGTCTTCTTAGGCAGACCGTTTGGACAAGGTCGATCATACCCCAGTATAGGCGTATGTCCTGTTTCTTCCCTCCGACTGTGCGTGCAGCTTCCCATGCGAGGATGTCATTGGAGCCCTTGAGCGAGAGTGTGAAAATCCTGTTAAGGATATGAACAATGTTTCCGTCCACCATTGGCTCAGCGCAGCCAAATGCAAGATTCGAAACAGCAGCAGCTATGTATCTCCCAACACCAGGCAAATCTTGAAGCGTATCAAGATCTGATGGCACTTCCCCTCCATGCTCATTAACTAGCCTAAGAGCTGTCGTCTTCATCTGAGCTGCTCTGACTCTCTGTAGACCTAGTGTTTCTAACTGTTGCGCGATTTCGAATTCATGTGCAGTTGCCAGGTCTCTTGGGGTAGGGAATCTCTTGATGAGAATTGGATATACTCGGCCCACAGCAGTTGCAGTTGTGCGCCTCAGAAGCATCTCGGCGATGAGTATGTGAAACGGGTTGTCGGTATCTCTCCAAGGATGTCGTTTCCCGTGATGTTCGAACCACCGAATTACTTTTCGCCGAACTGCTATGGCTCTCTGTATGTCTACTTCTGAAATCATTGATTGGTCTCATTCCACTCGAGATTCTTCTTCATAATTTCGATTATCTCAGTGGGTGAACGAAGAATGGTCACCCCACGCATCTCACGAAGTCGCCGAACGTTTTCGAGGTCTACTTGTCGTGTTCTTATCATGAAGTCAGTGCCGTCTGGTCCGGTTGTTGTGATCTCTCCTTCTTCTTGGTCCACAGGGTACAGCAACACTGGAGTGGTCCCTTTGAGCGTCTGGGCGACCGTATTCGTGATTAGAGTGTCTGCGATTCCGTGTGCAATCTTGGCAGTGGAGTTTGCAGTCAGTGGTGCTACGATGAGCAAATCGTACTTACCAATCTGCAGTGCACCAGCAATGAATGGGGCATTGGCATTGCTCTCCTTGAGCACATTCTTGTATCGCTTGTTGATTTTGTCCCAGAGATTGTACCAAGTAAGTACCTGTACACCGGCTTTCGAAACAACCACAGTGATTTTGACATCCAATTCCTCTTGCAGATGGGACATCATATCGTATATCTCGTTTATTTTATCTCCAGAGCCAGTAATTCCCCAGCATACCTTCCTCATTTTCAGTCAATTCAATGATTTGGTTGCTATGTGATATGTGCTTCGAAAGGATTCATTTGTCACGTTGTCTGACCAATATAGTACTGCATAAAGGAGAAACAGTTCTACATGTACCGAGCAAGTGTGGGCATCACCACGAACATGAAGTCTACTGCAACATCGTGGATTGCAGAGAATGCTGCGTACCTTGGGGCTGATGGAATCTGGATTGGGGAAGACATAGACCTTGGACAGGACATCTTCGTGTTGACTGCAGCAATACTACTCCAATCTAAGAAAGTAAGGGTAGGGATAGGAATTACCCCAATGACCATTCACAACATCTCCACACTTGCTAGAGCTGGACTCACTCTGCAGGAGATTGGACAGGGTCGGTTTGTCTTTGGAACTGGGATTGGGGGGATGCAGGATCTCCAGAGAATGGGGATTATGGTCAAGAAACCCGTGACGGCACTCAGACTCGCTATTGGTGTGCTCAGAGAACTATGGGCTGGAAAGATAGTCTCAGTTGAGAATGAGCTCTTCAAACTCGATGAGTACAGTCTTCGAATCAAGGGAGGAGTTTCAACTCCAATCTTCCTTGGTGTCAGAGGGCCTCAGATGCTCAAACTGGCGGGTCAGTTGGCAGATGGCGTGATTCTTTCTGGCCCACTTGATTATCTGAAGATTGCTGCTGAAATCGTGAACAAGTCAGCCGTTGCGGCTGGGCGTCACCGAGACTCAGTTGAGAAGGTAGCTTGGTTGCCAACAATTCCAACGTTCAAGGGTGGTGAAGAGAAGCTCGCAAAGAAAGTGGTTTCAATAGTCGTAGCTGATACTCCTGATCCGGTTCTAGACATGTTGAGTATAGATAGGGGGAGAATCGATCGACTCCGCACCGCAGTGGCAGAATCCGGTCCATCAGGAGGAATTCCACATGTTGACCAAGAAATCATGGATATGTTTGCTATCTCTGGAAACTGTGAACAGATGGTCGACAGGTTTGATGCACTTGGTGAGATTGGGATGACTGAAGTTGTGCTTGGACCACCGTTCTCCGGGGACTGGAGAGGAGCCATGGCTGCAATACTCCAAGAGATTGCGACAAGGAGAGGTGTTTAGTGGAATGGGAGCTAGCACTCAACGTTCGTGAAACAGTGACGGACATCGTTGAGATTAGTAAGGTAGCTGCAGAGGGAGGCGTTGGAAGACTATGGATCATTGATTTCCCTGCCACACGCCTTGCTCGGATTATTGCTTCTGCGGTTGCTGAAAACACTGAGGATTGCCGTATTGGGATTGGCCTAATCAGTCCTCTGCTCCATAGGCCTTCACAGATTATCCAGTTCTTAGACACACTCGCAGTCAGCTACGGTGAGCGGTTTGACCTGCTTGTTGGCCCCGGAGACAGAGAGATGTTGAGAAAAGTGGGAGTAGACACTGGTGATACTTCGACGATTGTAGAGCGAGTTAGCAAGTTCACGCATCAGATTAGACAGGGGATAGAGCAAATGGGTCACTGCGTTCAGATATGGATTGGAGCACAAGGCCCCAAAATGATTAGATTTTCTGCATCTGCGGATGGGGTGTTGCTCAACTACACTGACCCTGATATGGTGAGATGGGCAATAGACGAGATAGGGAATGTACGAAGCGGGTTTCAGATTGGTGTCTTTCCACCGAGCCACATTGTCGAGGAAAGACAACGTGATGACATAGGTTATCAAATCTCTGCAGCAGTTGTTGCTCTGGGATTGACACGTTCCGTAGCTGAAAGGTTTGGACTTGTAGAAGTCCTCAGTGTGGCAAGAAAGGTAGTAAGAAATAGCGGACGAGTAGACAGCGAAACCATTAGAGTTCTGGGTAATGATGTCATTCAACGATTCGGGCTTTGTGGTACGGCAGAGGATCTATGTGATTACACAAAACGTGTTGCAGATCTCGGTGTTGATGTCATAACGTTTGGTCCGCCCATGGGAACAAAACTGAAACAAGTTCAAGCACTAGTCAATGCTCTTCGAGAATGCGTAATGGTTCATTAGTCTGCCACACTGTATCTAGAGTCTTTGATTCTTTCAACGTGTTCAGCCAAATCAAGTAGATCTGAGGTCACGGTCCAGCCTTGAGTCCCATAATCCCAGTTCTTGACAAGATCTAACATTGACCTAGATCCCATGTGTGATATCGTCATGATGGGTTTCACTGACTCCACAAGTCCCTCTTGTTCAAGTGAACGAAATACCTTGTAGTACTCGACTTGTTGTTCTCCTGGGACCTGTATCCATACAAGTATTCCTCTGTCCGATATGATGTGATTAGACACGGGTAGAACCTGCATATAGGTCGCTATTCGCTCCCTCCAATCATGATTGCATATTATTTCGAATGTGAATTTAGCTGAGAGATCAAGTCCCGCAAAAATTACGTATGGAAGAATGCAATCACGGTTCAGAAGCTTCCGTGTAGATCTTAACACTTGTCCCGCATCTACATCCCAGCCACTCATCTGCAAGACTTGACTGATTTTGCTTGAGGAAGCTCGGAAGTCCAACCTCAGCTTAGATGCAACAATGAAATCCAATGATGTCAGTCCTCTGAGTGGACCTTTGAAGTGGAGCGTCCTTGGCGCCGTCTTTGGTTCATAGGGTATGCTCTTTGTAAGCCCTCTCAGTGCTTCAGGGAAACTCCATTCCTTTTCGTCAAGCAATGTTAGATTGGAGGAGAAACTGACTGTTTGTTGTAGATGAAGGCTATAGTAGGAGAAAAATGATGGAGCCAATTGTTCTATGCTTGCCTCAAATGCAAGTAGGTTCGCAGTCCCACCCGGGATCAGGAAAGATGCATACCCAAAGTCAGTCGTCGCAGTCTTGAGAATGAACTTGGTGAATGGAAATGTAGAAAGGCCTCGTTCCAATTTCACCCAATCAGCGCCTTCCTTGAGTGTGAAGAAGACAAGTATCCAGTTGATGCCAAATGCTGTCGTGTCAACATGACAGATGAACCGGAGACTGTTACGATCCTGAAGACGCCTCAGCGAACGTGACACAGTTCTCGATGCGAGTCCCAATTGCCTGGCCATCTCTACCAGAGATGAGTGTGGGTCTTCGACTAAATGAGAAAGAAGTATGTAGTCAGTTTCGTTGAGAGGACTTGCTGAAGTCAAGAAGGCAAAACTGAAGGCTGAACGGATTGAATCAGTAGTCACCAAATTGAATTTCTTCAATGTTTGAAGATTGTCAACTATCCGACGTTCGTATTCTTCCTTAATTGGGATGAGTGTGGGATTGGATGGGTACTTCGTGAACTCTGGGTT
>JAUVHR010000299.1 GCA_030593165.1 Candidatus Thorarchaeota archaeon | reverse complement strand
ACTACTGGGATTGCGCCCACTAACGCCAGTAGTGATGTTAGGACAGAGTTGACGAATGCCAGTATAATCATGATATTCCTGCTGGCAATATCTGCCAACCATAGACTTGGATCAAGCGCGAAAACTGACACAAGGTAGAAGATCGTAATGAGAAGTGCCAACCATAAAATTGTTCTAACTGTATTCCATCTGGACTTAGAGGCCACTCCGCATATTCCTCCCATCAAAACCCAGAGGAGGATTACGATTACTGTTGTATTCGGATCTAGAATCATCAGGAATGTTTCTTGGAGAGCTTCACCAGCTCCAAGAAGGAACCAAAGGACATCAATGGGAACAGGATACACATTAGGGGTGGGGCTCAGGAAGACAGCTATCAGTAATGATCCTCCGACCATAGCAGCTAATGCGCCCAGGAAGTTTCTCATGGTCCAAGTCCTCTTGTTGTGTGACTTGTTCCTCTGTGATACTACCATTCTTAATCGTTTCCGAGCGAATCGTCCAACGGGGGACGCCTGTGAATTATGCTTTACCTACACTACCACAATGCTTTTCAGACCACTCTCTAAGTAAATGTTGTAACTACAGGTTAGGCCAATCCTTCAAAGGTGTTAACTCATGTCCAGTGACCTAGAACGTGCACTTTCAAAATTGCGATTCGACGAACAAGTGCTAGGCTATACCCTAATGACCAAGAATGGGAGGCCCTTCGTTAGTTTTAGCTTCCCAGATCAGCTCCTACCGAGAGTTAAGGATAGCATCAAGCTGTACAAGTCTGACCTACGCCTGATGACAATCGATACTGACAAAGGTCTTGTTGTCCTATCCCCTGTTGATGAAAACTGGATTCTGACAGTTCTGTATGTTCCCGAACTTCAGCTTGGTCTGGCGATTGCGAAGACAAAGAACGTACTGCGTCTTCTTGAGGGGATTGAACTACCTCCCCCGCCTGAGGAATTCGAAGACTCAGCCGAGTCCAATCTTCAGGTATTGGAGAGTATCGCAATCAAGGCTGCTTCTACAACTCCCGCCGAAACTTCCCCTGAACCTGTGGTACCCGCTGTCATTGAAGAAACACCCGCACCTCCTGCACCCGTGGCGGAACCTGAGCTGACCCCCGCGTCTTTTGACATTACACCTAGTACTGTTCCGAAGAGGGGCGAGACCTACTCCACTTCCCTTTCTCTCGAATCAGAAACCTACGCCGAGATGAAGAGCAAATTCAGGAACTTTGGCTTCGATGTTCTCATGCTTGTGGATAACAAGAAGACCGTTGAGGAGATTGCTGACTCGATGTTCCAGTCAACTGATCGGGTTGCGGAATTTCTCAAATGGGCGGCTGCAAGGAAGATTGTTGACGTTCCGACGGGTAAGGTCATCGAAACAACCGCCGACACACCGAAGGGTCGATTTGTCAAGTGTCCCAAGTTCGAGGGTGACACTTCAAAGATAAAGGCTGAGGACATGGAAATTGTCAAGTTTTGCGATGGATCCAAAACCTCTGAACAGATAGCACAATCTACGGGTATTCCCCACCCTAAGGTCATTCAGATTCTTGCCCGCTACAGAAAGCTCGGGATGAAGATGATCGGCAAGACCCAATAGAATACACGGAGAAACGAATCTGATGGCGCGAATCGAGAATCCTCTTCTTCTAAGTTTATACTCTCAGTTTGTTGACCAGGTATTATCAAGCACTGAAAATATAGACGAGGCAAATCAAGCCCTTAGAGACCTTGGTAGGGAGATAGGATCACAGGTCTACCTCACAACTGAAATCGTAGATAAGACCAAGGATACGGTAACGACAAGAGAAGACGTTTCCAAACTCATCGACCAGACATTTCGAACTCTCTACGGTAAACGCCCAACAGATGTTGACATGGATACAGCCAGAGGCTCTGTGAGAGTTTCAGACAAGGAATGCATCTGGTGTCAGGACGTCAATCTAGAAGGCATGCGTGGCTTCGGATACTGCGAGGTGTTCAGCGGGATTATCGAGTCAATCTTGGAGTTCAAAGGAGTCCAGTCAAAGGTCTTCCAAGAGATGAGTCGTGCGACAGGCGCTGAGATGTGTATCTGGAATATTCGTCTTGTTTGGTGAATACAGTCGAGATGGGGACACATCCCCACAAAGCACTTAACGCGCGCCACAAAGAAAGTACTTCGACGAGGGTTAGCCAGATGAGCGAGAAGAACGTTCTCAAATGGTGGACAGGTAAGCTCAAAGATCGTGAAACGATGCGAGCGTTCTTTGGCAAGACTTGGACCATGATTGGCAATAGAATTGCGGTGATGTTTCCTGACAGGGTCCGTGACCTCTACTACAGCGCTGGCCGACTGGCGGGTCTTGAGGCCCAACGTGAGTACTTCAAAATAGGGAAGCAGAAACCGCCAGGTGACTTCAAGGGTATTATCGAATTCATCAAAATGACCCTTGAGAATCTCATTGTCCCATTTGGTGATGTGAAGATTGCCAAGCTATACAAACTCTGGTTGGATGAAGAGGCCATCATCGAGATTGCTGACAACCCGTATGCTGCGGGTGTTGAGAGCGATGACCCATCTTGCTATTTCCTAAGAGGTTTCCTTGAAGCTATTCTAGAGTACCTCACAGACTTCAACCGAATCGAGTATGAGAAGCTCTTAGTACTCGAGGAGTCCTGCGCTTCTACAGGTGCAGCTACCTGTACGTTCAAGATAACTCTAACATATCCTGCACGCGGCTAGACTACTGGAGTAGTACGGTCTTTCGCCATTCAAACCCCTTATTTAGGAATTTGACGTAGAAGGAACGGTCAAGAGTATGGTTAAACTACTTAGGAGAATAGCTGTCGGATTCGCTGCGGTCCTGCTCCTTTCTGGGCTTGTCACGCTTCTATTCTCTAGCATGGGCGGCTTTGACCAATCGCTCATGGCACCTGATCTTTCTCCGTCGTCTTCATCACCTGGTGATCTTCTCAACTTGGGGCTGGTGACCATGACGGTCAGTGGGGGAACCCTCACGCTCATACCAGACAGCTTCACTAATCCTTTCTCCATAGCGTCTCTCTTCATTGCTACAGGTACAGTTGCAGCAGAACAGAGTGAACGTCTTAGAAATCGACGACTGAAAGAACGTCTGTTAGATGAGATTGTCCAGAATCCGGGTATTCATCTACGGGAATTACACCGCGTCCTGGGATGTGCCATGGGTGCGCTCCAGTACCACATAACAAGATTGGAGCAAGAGAGTTCGGTCATGTCCATCACAAATGGGAATAGCCGTCACTTCTTTCTATCTGGTTTCTCAGATGACCACCAAGTGTTGAAGCTGGCCTCAATGGCTCGCAATCCTACAGTTAGCTCTATTCTTGCAGAGAGCATCGCAAATGGACAAATCACTCAGGCTGAGTTGAGCAGAACTCTGTCAATTGAGAAAAGCTTGGTTTCGTACTACGTAACCAACCTTGTAAGACAGGGAGTCTTTGAAACGGTGCGAGTCTTTGGACGTGAACGTCCCGTTGTGCTCACTGATTGGGCAAGAACCGCGATTTCGAACCTAGGGTTGCTTGTTATTTGAGAGCATCCAGCTGACTACTAAACCCCTGCCGTTCATTGTATCTTGGACAAACTTGGGCATGCCATATTTGTCCGTCCAGGAGCGGCACTGGACATTTTGTTACCTTTAGCGATGTTGCGTGCTGCGTTGACATCCGCATGGAAGTGAGTGTCACAGAAAGAGCAGTAGAAGTACTCTCCTCCTTTCCTCTCCTTCATCGATTCAGGACTCTCTACACGAATCCCCTTCTCTCCACAGATGTGACACTTCTGGCTGGTCATGTACGGATTGATTGTCCAGACCCCGCCTCTCTTGTGACCAAGACTCTCGCGCATATATCTCACAGTGTCAATGATCTTTCCCCAGAGATTTGTGCTCAGAGCCCATGACAGGTCTCCAGAACCAGCTGGAGCCTGATAGCTCCTCAAATCCTCAAAGTACAGGGTCTTGACACTTTGCGCTTCGCACCACCAGATGGTTTCAGAGGCAACCTGACGGGCAATCTCACGGTCGAGACGACGAATCTTCCGCCACACCGATTCTATAAGCACTTGCTTTCTCAGAACAGATGTGGGATATGACAGTCCCTTTCGTTTCTTGTCCCAGTTGTTCCTCTTCCTGTCAACCTCTGAGGTGAGTTGGCGAGCTCTTTCTCTCAGTCGTTCTCTCTTTTCAATCAAATATCTGAATGATACAAAAGTATCATGATATTGTCCATCTCGTTCCACTGAGAGAGCAAGTGGCACTCGAATTCCCCTGTCAGCTCCCCCATGGGTCGTGTACTCCCTTGGACCAAGAGTTTCCATGATCATCTCGCTGCTGGGCGAGAGGAAGGGAACCTGTAGTGTCACATGGGTTCCCCTCACCATGAGCCTTGGAGGGGCTGACCTGCGGGAACCCTTCAACTCATGGACCCTCATCTCCAGTCTTGCGATCTCCTCGGACCTCTCTGACTTTCGCTGCTTCAGTCTGGAGAGTCTGTGTCTTGCATGCTGTAATGAGATTGTGTTCCTGAGTTGCTGGCTCATGTCCTCGAACTTCGTTGCTCTGAACTCAAGCAATTCTGCTCGGTGATAATCTCCTCTTTCTGTTGCCTGATGTGATTTCTTTCGGTCCTTCT
>JAUVHR010000004.1 GCA_030593165.1 Candidatus Thorarchaeota archaeon | reverse complement strand
ATCTACTAGGTCTTCGATATTTCCAGCTTCTTGAGGCGCAATCCTTTGCCATGAAACTTATGATCGCACTCTGTACAGCGGTATAATGGTACACTCTTCTTTGTAGTCTTGCTGAATCGCTTTTGGATTGGCTTCGGGAATGAACCGTAACCCCGAGTCTTCCTGGCCATTCTACGCTCACCCTCTGACCGTGACCTGCGCTTTCCAGCCTTGGCTAGACTAACTTGGTGTTCGGTGTGCTTTCGACACCTCGGACAGTATTTGTTCATCGTACTCTTCATCTTCATTTGATGACCACCAATCCTGAGCAATGACTCCCGAAGTTGGATTCTTTATAATCCTTGAGGCCCGACACGCCTTCCCCCTAGGCAAACATGTGTGCCAAAACCACCGCAATCACTAGAAGCGCCGTGAAGACTATCACCATCGTCGGCCCGACCTTGACCCCTGGGGTCTCGTCCTCGAAGAATCTTATCAGCCCAGCTCCACCGCTTGGCATCGGTCCTTCACCCTTCTTCTTCCGACGCTTCTTAGCAGTCTTCGGCATATTGTAGAACTCCTTTAGGGTTGTTCTCGGTGTGGTGTCAAACCTTTTCCTTTTAATCGTACCGCTAGAAGAACTAAGGTACTAAGTGTATCTTCCATTAACGAGAAGGAGTTAACGTTATTTTGTTGTCTTTCTCTATGACAATTCAGGGTTTCAAGTTAGAAACTAAGGGGAATTTCCAATGTTTGACGGTTTTTCACAGGATGACTTTGCAGCATTTGAGGAAAGAAAACGGGAATCCAAAAAGTATGACCATGAAAGAATTCGAGTAAGGGAAAAAATGGGCAGACTACGTGATTCCTTAGCTCCACTTATCCTAATAATCGACTCGAATTTAGTTCCCAAAATATCTCTTGCCAAAATTACAAAGAGAAAAAAAGATGTTCAAAGTATATGGCTCTCATACGTTTTGAGGACTAATCCAAGTTACACAAAAAACCCTCAATTATCAGTGGAAATCGGAAATGGTTGGCTTTACATTGGGATTGGGATCCCCACGTACACTCGCAAATTCCGTGATAATCTTGCCAAATTAATGATAACCGAGCCTGAGATTATCAGAATGACATTAACCAAGCTCAACCCCCAAGGGGCTTATTTCAAAACAATAGAAGAATACGATATTGAACAGCTTGATGATGAAGCGATTCAGATAATAGGCAGAGAAATGATTAGTACAACAGGGGAAGTCTGGATTTCATTAGGCCTCTATAGTGAAAATGATTCCGAAATTCTATCTACTGATCCACATGACATGATTGAGAATATTATCCTTGTCTTTGAATGGTTATACCCCATTTTTGTCTATGTTAACACACCACGAAAACATAAAATACAATTCTATGATTGGGCGAAGAGAGCAGTTATTCGTTCAATAACAGACGAACCGGTACAATCTGGACCATTTGGCAGAACTGAACCGTTTGATACATCAGGACATACAAGAGAAAGCAGTGAAGGTTCTAGCTTTATCGACGATGGCCATAAGAAATTAGCAAACGCTTTTCTCAAGTGGTTGAAAATCCATGGCTTTGAGGATGTTAGGATGGAGGTTCAATATATTGATTTTATATTTCAGAAGGGCTCAAAGCAATTTATCGCCGAACTCAAGACATCGGAAAAAGGACGAGGTCGAAAAGCTATCAGAGATGCGCTTGGACAATTAGTAGATTACAGCTATTTTGGTAAGAACCAACCTAGAGACGAGTGGATTATAGTTCTGAATAATGAACCAAGTAGCTCTGAGAAACGTTTCATTCACAAGCTTAGAAAAGAATTGGATACAAGATTCAATAGCGTGGATGATAGAAGACGGTGAATTCATATTTCTTATTCCACTTGATTAACATTGCAATGAAATAGTTGAAGAAAGGGAGTTTGCGTTTAAGATGTGGGAGTTCTTAATTCTTGGCTTAGGAATTGGATTTTGTATTGCGTTGATTGTGTATTACATATTGAATCTCAAAGTTCAACATCAGACTGAGATGGTGAAAAAGCAACAGGACCTTCTAGATAGTCAAGAGAATATGATGAAAGAAAGATATGAGAAGGAATGGGCTGTTAAAGAAAAGAAACTGAGAAAGGAAATCGCGGATCAACAACGTGCAACAGTGAAGGGCAAAATAACAGAACAGATTATCAGTTTGTTAAAGGGAGATGTATTTCCCTACAATCCTGCAGACGCTCGTTTTCTAGGGGCTCCTGTGGATTACATAATATTCGATGGTTACACTCAAGTTAGAGAAAACAAATCATCCGAAGATATTACGATAATTATTGCAGATGTTAAAACTGGGGGTGGACGATTGACTGCTGATCAACGAAGAATCAAGAGAGCTGTTGATGAGAAGAGAGTCAAGTGGAAAACAATCGAACTTCCTGATGTATGATTACTGCTACAATGAAAACACAGCAAGGAATCTACACAAACGAATTTGCTTCCTTTCTCCGCCGTAGAATTCCTTCAATACTTGCAGTTGTACGAGATATTCCGTATTCATACCATAGTGTTTCAGAAATCTGACCTGGTGAATACCCCTTTGAGGATAATTCTAGTACGAGTTTGAAATCTGCTGTTGTGAGCTTTCCTCGTTTCGTCTTAGTCAGTTTAATCATCTTGCTCAAATTGTTCAATCTGTCTTGTCTACCAGTAGCGTGTTTGAAAAAAGGTAGTTCCTTAGCTCGCATAATATCAGCATGTCTTCGGATTCTAACCTTGGTGGATTCAATACTGGATCGAATTTCAAGAGATGTTAGAATTCTATTGAAAAGTATTTGATTCGTTGCTGTTGCAATAGCTACTGTAGATGTGCTGAACGATGCGTATCCATCCCCATCCGCAAGCCCCTGAATAAATGATACTCTCCATTCACGAGGCATCTGTAGAATCCAATCTGCATGAATCTTATTCTCTTTCTTCACCGTGCTGGCATCTAATCCCAACATTGTCTTCTTCATCCACATGAACAACGGGCTTGCTTCACTAGACCAAACACGGCACACTTGGGTTCTACCATGTCTAACACGAACTGAGTCGGATTTCCGGTCTGCTGAAATACCGATTCTCCCCATTGCATAACAGAAAGCCTCACCAAGGGTCTTGCTCCAGTTGTACTTCTTGCTGGCGAATAGTTTCACTCGTGAAGACCAACTAGTATCAGAAACGAAACCCCCGTCAGCAATGATGAGTCCCAGTAGGTACATGAATGCAATAGGGTCGGATATATCTCCGAACTGCGACTCGTATTCAGCCATCTCTGGAGTAGTCAGGGATTCCAATTGCTTCAGAACATCAAGAATATCCTCCGGCGAAGAAACCTCCACAGGCACCTGAATGAAGTCCTCTGGAATATTCAACTGACTGTTCAGCCGTAGAGGCAACCACTTCCAATCATCAGAAGGAGTTTCAGCAGGGATCAACGATGCGAACTTGACCTCAGTAGGCAGCTGTGATCCACGAAGCCATTCTGAAGCAGTAGTATGTCCGACCTTTAGCTTCCGAGCAATATCCTTGATGATGCCTCCACTCAGATATTCCTTCAGAAAGAGAAAGAACTTCTCGGTGTAATCATGGTTCTTACTGTGAGTGGATGCACCTACCCTCTCTTCACCGGAATAGAGCTTGCTAAATCGGCGCCTCACTTCCTCTGTATTGGTTGCACCATTCAGCCCAGTCAGAATTCTATCTACCTTCTCCTTCCTCTCGTGAATTGGGGCCATACCAAGCCAGTAGTACATGCGGGGTCTAGCGCCCTGAAGGAGCCATCTCTTCAGAGTGGTGGGAGAGGTTCCAGTTTCCTTTGACAGGCGTGCAATTGTTCCACGGGGAATGAATTCCTTATCGTGATATTCGCAGAACAGACGGAGATGTAACTTCGCAAGCTCGAGCAGCCTTGGAGCATCTGAGCGCAAGAGGAACTCCGAAGCATCACGTCTAATGACCTCTTCAAGCATATCATAGGACTCAATCTTGATACCGTTGATCTCCGGAAACCACATCTTCACATGATATTGTCGTGATCAAGCCTTTTGAGCTCCTTCAAATCTGGATGCAGAAACTGAAATCTAATCGAAACGCACCAAATCAATAGCCGAGGTTTCTTCGAAATGATACCGTTGCAAGAGCAAATGTACCTAGGTTAATCCCTTTTCCATCCTGTCATTGCATGACATGCATTCTCATTGTGCATTCAAACACAACAGAACAACCATAACCCTGTCATCTATCTTATCTGAGTACTTACTCAAGGTGACTCTGTTGATCAGGTCCATCGCTGTTGTACTAATGGCATCATTATTAGTTTCAGCATGTCGACCTGTTCCAATCCTCGCAACTCATAGCATGCTACATGATTTCAAGGATGGCATCCGAACAAATGAGTTTCAATCCTCCGACTTGAGAATAACAAACCAATCAGGTGGGTGTCCATCAGATGCTGTTCCCTACAAACAATGGCTTGTTGTTTTGCTTCTCGATTCTGTTGAGGTTCGAACTTCATCATATCATTTAGTCAGCAAACTACGACTTCCTTCGTTGACAAAGGAAATCGAAGTAAGAGAAGATGGATATGGTGCAGTGGCACTCTTGCCGCAAGGACTGGCATATCTCCGGATTCATGAATCAGGTGAGATTGAATTTCTAGATATGATTCAACATGGAGAATGGGAAAAGGTAGAGTTTGGAGATGACTTCATAGGAGCATGGGATGTCCAAGAAGAACGTTTGCAGTTGTTCGAGATTAACTCAACCAATATCACTTTGGACCTGACAATGGAATGTACCGTTTTTTCGATTGACATGTCTTGTATCATCACGTCCGGGCTTCACCAGAGGGTGTTCTGGAATAGAAGCGAGACGGACGAACCCCCTGTGTCAAGCTATATCTTCTCGTGGTATTTTCCACGATGGATGGAGTTGAAAGGGAATCTGATTGCATGGTGGGGGTGGAATGATTGGTTTGAGCCGGACCTTCTGATTGGCGATGTTTCCACAATCAAGACCGATGGATCATTTCGAATTCTAAAGTCGTTTTATGACCTTGGAGGCAGCACAGTCGCATGGGGCAGGGAAATCCTATACCTGCGAACATGGTCGCTTACAAGTCCTCATCCATATTCAGGATTTATCGCTCTCCAAGTTTCTGATTCCAATAACATAACTTTCATTGGGCGTTTCGACACACCTGAGTTTCAGCGAGTTGTAGAAAGTACTCGTAGAATTTCCTATAGTGTTGAAGGGTTCGTGGATATTGGCTGCAACTATATTGACTGGTGGAGTATAGACGACGTTGAACCTGCTTTGGTGTCTAGGATTCACTATGAGGGCTATGTGACTGATGTAGCTGTGGCTCATGATGTTGAAGACTCGATTGTTTGGCCTGCTTTTGGATTCAATGTCCCACCAGCCAAAAGGACCTGGGGATATCCAGTTGTACACAAGGCATTTCCCCCTGTGATTGGCGATTTCAAGAATCTAATTCAACTCAATGGAAAGGTGTTTTACTCGAATCGAACAGAACCCATCTATATGGACTCTCCCCGGATGGTAGCATATCAATCAACCCTGGACCATTATCGCCACCCATCGTTTGAGATGATTGGATACAATAACTCTCTTTACGGTCTGTTTTGGTCTGGTTCTTCTCGTATGACATTATACCGATGGAGTGTAAATTGGACAGGCATGCAAATTGAGAGGACAGGATTGCTCAGTATAGATAGATGGTACATCCTACGCGATATAGCGGATGGCATCTACTACGCTTGTTCTGCCGATAGTTTCTTTGTTATCAATTTAGAAACTCTAGACAACTCAACAATCCAAGTCGATTTCCCAAGTGAATGCCAAATGATGAGGGTTGTCAATGACCTCGTAATCATTCTCGCTGGAGCTGGCTTCTACTTCTATAAGATTCATACAAGTCCATTCGAACCGGTGTCGCTTGAATACCTATCAGCTACGTCTTTTCAAGCAGATGTGTTTGATGTGCATGAAGACATTCTATGTGCTGCTAATTCCACACATGTAACATTGTTTGATATCGATGAGAGAGGTGGTCTTTACAAGGTTAGTTCCATAATGGCTCCAACCTTGATATACGAATATGAAAATCATGATATGGAGGATAGTGAACCTGGGGATCTGATTATTGATTCTGTAACAGGATGTATCTATCGAGCGGCAGGTGCCTTTGGGTTTTGGATTCTTGAGCCTACGAAGATAGCTCCAGTTCCTACATCAATTACTCCTGCAGATGACTCGGACTCATCTGTGATCATCCCGTTTCTGGGAGGGTTCTCTTTTGGAGTACTTATACCAAGCATCATCATAGCATTCCTTACAACTACTCAACAGTTCCTAAAGAATCGGAAACGGATGATACGGCTTGCAGACCCTAAGTATATCGAGCAGACTTTGATTCATCAACTTCGAAAAGAAATCGAAAACGATGAAGAATAAGACAAATTCACATCAACCCTTTTCCATCCAGACATTATATCCCACGGGAGGGTATATATTCAGGGAGATTTGCAGATTTCAGTGATACGATTCTAAACACTCTTCCGAGCGTCCATACTATGAACAATGAAGATCCCAAGTTGCTATGTCTAATGGCTCTCAAACTAATACAGGCGAATGAAACAGATCAAGCAGAACAGATATTGCAACAAATTGACTCAAGAAAAGCAAAATTGACCTCAATAGAGCATGCAATGGTTTTGTATACAAAAGGGCATATATCTATTCAAAAAGATGACATTGATGCTGCAATATCTCACTTCATGCAATCACTCAGGATTAATCCCGATCAAGGTTATGCAGCAGTGACTTGGAATGATCTAGGAGTTTTATTAGTAAAAACCAAGAACCATGGTGCTGCTATATGGGTATATCGGCATGTAATTATGATGGATCATTTTGCTTCAAAAGCTTCATGGAAGAATATTGCCGGACTGCTTCGAAACGGTTTCGAATATATTACGTTCGCTAAGAAAAATAATTTTGAGCTAGGCAAATATGATTCGCTTATGACAAAAGGAAAATTACTCTTAGATAGCGGTCAAATACCGTTAGCTGCAAGTCTATTCGATGAGGCAGCTAGAATAGCACAGGACCCACTCGATGCAGAAATATTCACAGTCAGATGTCTTCTATCCTATCCATATTATCGTGAAAAGAAATCAATGAAAACAGCAAAGAAAAAAATCGATAAACTGCTAAAGAAACATTCTGACAATATTGCAGTACTGACACTTAAGCTCAGGATGCTTCTTTATAATAAGGATTTTAATGCAGTAAGAAAATTCAGTGTAAAGTTACATGAATCAGGATATAAAACTGAGTTTCTTCTAGAAGCATTGCAGGTAATTGAGGATGGGAGCATTGAGATTAACGGTATGGATAATCCCATTCGAAATTTGGATGGAAAAGAATTATTCATTCCACTAGATGCAAGCTTTGCATCTCATACAGAACCAAGAGGAATTACATTTGTTCGAACAATTCAACAGGTTAGGTTTGGTGATGTTATTAGGGACCTGAGATTATATCAGGCAAGTAATCCAAAAACAGTCGAGGAGTTTCTACAATTAGATCTAATGGGCCTTGATTTCAAAGATTCCGCAAGTGTTCGAATTACGTATTTTGACTACCCCACTACTAACCAAGACCTCATTTTATTCCCTGGAGATAAGGTAACCATAATTGATTCTGTATGAAATAAAACTCGAAGCAATCTAGGGAATAGATGTATTTCTATTCTCATCTTCCTGTTTCCCTGCTGCACCATCTCGCATCATTCTCTCTTCCTCTGAACAACAAACACAATCACTGATAGAAGCACTCCAAACCCAACTCCGAGTCCAAGTATAGCTATAAGCTGAAACTGAGAATCAGTCATTAATAAAAGCATCGAGCTGAATCTAGTATCTTGCTTCGATTACAATCCCTTTTCCATCCAGATATTGTATCCCCAAGGGTTCTCTATCTTCTCAATGATGACATACCCATGTCTCTCATAGAAGCTCACAGCCCACGTAGCCGCAAGGTCGGTTTCTAGCTGCACTCTTGTATGACCTGCTTCCCTTGCTAATTGTTCAAGATACACCATAAAAGCAGAACCAATACCCCGCCGCTGCAAATCGGACCTCACATACATTAATGGAATCCAAGGAATGCCATTATCCCTTATACCAAACGACCCAACTGCAACAATATCACTAACCTTTCGGAAAATGTAGAACTCCATGAATGTCGCCATATGGTCCAGCTGCTTTCTAGTGAGAAAGGGTTCATACCAGTGCTCTTGCGGGATTATCTCTATGAACTTCTCCTTATTGACAACATTCACCAGCGCCAGAATCTCATCTAGATCTTCTCCCTCGGCTGCCTCGATTTTGATTTCTGGGTTTTTCAAGAAACATTCCTCCAATACTGTGACACAGTAGGATATT
Organism: Candidatus Thorarchaeota archaeon; assembly: GCA_030593165.1. Lineage (GTDB taxonomy): Archaea > Asgardarchaeota > Thorarchaeia > Thorarchaeales > Thorarchaeaceae > JAJRWI01. The sequence goes on along the minus strand of JAUVHR010000004.1, from coordinate 26,689 downwards.
AATCGTGATTGATAAAGCTCAATTGGCGTGTCATCGATTATCAATACACTCACAGGGGACCTTTCCACACCGTGAACACACATTATCATACTTGCTAAGAAGTGCTTCTCCAAGATTCATCTCAAGGAGATTCGCAATAGAGATTACCCAAGCAAAGACGTCAGCCACCTCGTTTTCTATATCCTTTCTAGGATTCCCTTTGGATATCGTGTCACTGAGTTCTGCGAGTTCTTGGAACGTTCTAAGGAGAGTCCGGTCCATCCCTCTCTCTCTGTCTCTCTCTAAGTATATCCGTCGAATGAGGTCTTGGGCTTCACTGATGTTCACTTTCTAGTCCCCTTGGAGAACCCGTCATTCAGCGGGCTCTACTTGAATCTTAGATGAGCGTATGCTTCAGTTTCAGTATCGAATGCATAGTGAACTTTCTGATAGTCCTTCTTGAACTCTGAAACATCTGCTGCCACTTTCTTGACATCTTCTTCCTTCATCACAACCCTAGTAATGAACTCTGCAACGGCATCCATCTCAGATTCCTTCATTCCTAGTCTGGTTGTTTCACTAGTTCCTAGACGAATACCACCAGGAGTCTTGTAATCTCTACCACGCTTCTTATCCCATGGTAGAAGATTCCTGTTAATGATAATATTGGCATCTTCCAACCTCTCTTCAAGAACATTACCATGTTGCAGAGGTGTTTCAGTTATATCGACAAGTAGTGTATGGGACTCTGTGAAACCTAGGTGCTCTGCAATAACTTTGAATCCACGTTCATGCAAAGACTGTGCAAGAGCCCGAGCGTTCTTGAGAATCTGACCTGTGTAGTCCTTACCAAACTCCATCATCTCGGCAAAGGCAACAGCTAGACCAGCCACATTGTGAAGGTGATGATTACTCATCATTCCTGGAAAAGCAGCCCGTTTAATGGCATCTGCAAACTTCTCAGTGCTTAGGACAACTCCATGCTGTGGACCAAATAGTGTCTTATGAGTTGAGAGCGTTACCATATCTGCACCTTCTCTCAGGGGATCTTGAAAACGGCCTGAGGCTATCAATCCGCAAACATGAGCTGAATCGTATCCAATAATAATGTCAAACTCATCAGCAATCTCTCTGAATTCTTTCATCGGGTGTGGGAATGGAAAGACACTGCCACCAAAGAGGAGAAACTTGATCTCATCTCCCTTATCTTGGAGTTTCCTAATCTTTGCAAGGCTAGCATCTACATCAATATTGAAATCCTCGTCGTTAAAGACCCAGTTCTGGACCTTGTGGCCTCGTATGGCACCTGCAGTACCACCTAGGTTCTTTCTAGCATGAGAGATGTGTCCACCATGTGCAATTGAGAGCGCCATCATCCTCTCTCCTGGTGCCATAGCTGCGGTGTACATCATCAAGTTTGCAACGACACCAGATACTGGTCGAACATCAGCAAATTCTGCATTGTACAGTTCCTTTGCAAGATTCATACAGATTATCTCAACCTCATCGATGAACTTGCACCCCGCGTAAACCCTCTCGCCAGGCCATCCCTCTGCATAGCGGTCTCGAAAGTCACTGACTATAGCAGACCTCACAGCAGGGGAGCTAACATTCTCCGAGGCAATGAGATTGATTGTGTTTCTCATCCAGTTATCATGCTTCTCAAGCAGGTCGAAGATTTCATCGTAGGTTTTTTTATGATCGCTCAAACGACGGGCCTCCTTTGAACCCAGAAGATGACTGCGCCTGAGAAAGGCTTCGTTATATGACTTACTACACCACCAACAGTCAACGGATTCTACTGAATTTGTGAAGCTAGTAGGATACCATCCACATTAGCCTTAATATCCCAAATACTCGTGCAATCTTAACCTAGTAAATAACCTGTATCGAGGTTTTTGACATGGGCGTAGATTTTGAAAAATTGAAGAGAGAAGTCCTTGAGTTAATGCAGAAGGGAAAATCCGGCCACGTAGGCAAGAAGTTGATGGATGCTTTCCGGAAGATTGACTCCTCGGAATTCCAGATCTTTGGAGAAGTGATGAAGGAAGCCATCATGATGGACCCTCAAGCCTTTTCCGAGAAAGCGTATATACTGTTCGACAAGATGATGCGGGCTAAGGACCCGTCAAAGTTGTCAGAATTCGAAATATTCTTCGTCCAGAACTTCTGTAAGTTGCCAGGCGAGGAATTCGCCGTTATTGCAGATGGCTGGGTCGAAACGGGTAAATCCCAGATCAAGGGGAACATCTTCGTGTCGAATTTCCGTGTCATCGCGACCGGCGTGCAAGAAGCAAAGAAAGCAAGGGTGAGTGGGGGCGGCATGTTTGCGTTCTTGAGTTTGATTCAGCTGGGCAGCTACCTCTACAACAAGTCGATCATGGACCAGGTCACGAAGTCCTTGACAGACGGCTCTGTCACGATGGTGAATTACGGTGTAATGTACCCAATCAAGGGTTGCTACGCAATCGAGCAAGAAGCCAAAGGGTTCAGGGCAAAGGTCAACGATCGAGTCAATTACACAATCGACGTGCCGTACACAGACAAGAAGGGTAGGGAAGAAGTCGCAGATCTCCACGTTTCGGTCATCATCAACATTAAGAATCCCGAAATAACGCCGCTTCTAAACAAGGTCGAGGAAATCCTCAGAGCCAATGCAAGAGCCGAGTAAGCGTTGACCTGCTCCAAGATTGGCGTCAAAGAGCAAATCATCTCTTTTTGATGGTGGTGGGACCCCCCCCACCGCCCTCCCTCTTTTTTTCATTGATTCTCCATTATTTTAGCTGCCCGCACATGGCATACGTGAATGGTAGTTCATTTCTTGCCTAGTCTTCACCAAAATCCCTATAAACTAAGAACTGTCAGAAGCGAACATTCGCGGGCCAGTGGCTAAGCCAGGTATAGCGACAGGCTACACCACTTTTTGTTTTCATTTTACAGAATAAACACATTCTGATGAAACTGTCTTACAAAGTAAACAATCGAGTTTACAAATGAAACACTTCGGAATCCGTATTTCTATATAGAAAGTAGTACGAGTTCATATCATACATGATGAATAGATGTTTGGTGAACCTTGATAACTTCTGGAGTTGTAGCGAAGACACGTGGAGTATGATATGAGTGAGGATTGGAGAGTTTCGAGAGATTGATGACGATGATGAAGAAGATGTAAAGTTGTATGATAGACACCTAACTCCTAACGAGAGAGAAATTGACCTCAGCGAGAGAACCCTGACTCCAGAAGAAGCTGAAGATTGGGTACGGCGACATAAGGAGAAGTTTTTGACTCCTGAAGAATGTGATAGAATCATCGAGGAGTACAACGAGGGTCAAAGAACCACCAAAGATCACTCTGAAGGAACTGGAACGGGACCAGCGCGAGTTGAATCACGCAAGGTTCGAGATATAGTTTCTCAGAATGAATCAATGGAGTGGAATCCTGTAACAATTACAGACTTGACTGAGAAATTATGTAGGAGCCTTCCAGAAACTTCGTCGAGGGTTGTCTGTGCTGACCTGAGAATGGATTCAGGATTAGGACCGAAGGAACTCTTGACACTAGGGGAATCATTTCGACAGAACCATACATCTATCGAGCAGTCAGTGCGAGAACGACTTGGACTTGATGCAAATGATAGGGGTCTAAGAATAGGCATATCCGAAGGTAGGGTCTACATTTGGATTCCTAGTCAAGAGAAAGCACAATTATCAAAGATGTATGGTGAGATATATTTCTATTTCATGGATAGTACTGAGATTGTCAAGTACATTGACGAGATGAAAGATGCACTAGATGATGGAAGAACAGAAGACCTTTCTGGAACAATAGATCGTCTTGAGAAGCTCATGACGCAGATGTTTCCCGCGAATGGGAAATGTGAGAAAATCAATATACAATTAATCAGAATTAAGGGTGCGCATCTTGAATTCATGAACGATTTATCTGGAAAGACTTTGAAAGAACTTGAGGAGCGAGTGGCAAGAGTCACCACTGCAAGTGGACGCGGTGGAATTGAAAACCCTCGTTTTCCTGAAGGCGAGGAATTCGATATCGCAATTTCAAGACTCACTGCAACGATTGTTTCCGATTGTACTATTGAGCCAAACGGGGTTATCAAATATGGTGAACCTGAGTTAACTCGAATCGACAGGGTTGTAGAAAATCTCAGGAGATTTGGAGATATCAATCCAACTTCAAGATATGTTGAGAAGGAAGGTCATTATTTGACTCATTTTCCATCTGCTATTGGAAAAGGATTGATGTTTTTGGGTCTTCCAGCAGGTGATAAGACAATACAGAACCCATCCCTTTTTCCTACCATCAAAGATGGATCAGAAAGGGTCCAACGGGCATATGTTGAAGAGATGCTACCGCAGGATGGCTGTATTGGTGTACGCATGATAATCTGGACGCGTGCAAACGCCTTACATGCCGGAGATAAGACGGAAAAGTACGGATTTGAACCCAAGGTAGGGCGGCAGGAAATAGACCTAATCCAAAATCATGGAAAAAGAAGTGAAAAGGGGCACTCACTCTCGTGGGGAAAACTAGACGATTTGACCATGCACTCAGACAAAAGAACTGCTCAAGTTGCAAAGGATTTACAGAAGATTGTTTGGGATAACCCGAATAGATTGATTGATGACGAAACTGAGATTGTCAGAAATTTGGGAGTAGATGTAGAAACAAAACCATACATGATTCGATATTACCCAAAGTCGGGAAGAGTAAGTGTTGCTTGGAATGCTCGAACATCGAGTATTAAGGAATGTGTCAAGCTTGGGATCCTTGCTCCTCCAAATGATACCAAAAAGAAGGAGATTCTAAGACGGATATTGAAAAGCAGACCTGATGAGGTGGAATCAGCAATAGGCGAGATAGAAAATATGGGCCTTGAATTTGATAAATGGTGGGATTAACAAGTTTCTATAATGAGAGAATGGCGGGCCAGGCGAGATTTGAACTCGCGACCAACAAGTTAAGAGCTTCAACACACCAGAGGAATTCTGATGTTCTGTCGCTATACCTGGCTTAGCCACTGGCCCTTGAGTGGTCGCTTTTGAGCGTCTTCAGTTTATAGGGATTATGGTTCTGACTAATCCAGTTTTAGTAGTTCATTTATTTTCCGTAGCTCGAATACATTAATCCATCTCTTCTTCAAAGCATTTGATCTAAACGAAAGGAATCCGACTACTGCAAAGCACAGAACACCAATACCAAGAAAAACCCAATTAGCCGTAGTTCCTCCAGCAATGAAATAACCTATTATCATAGAACTTATTGAGAATACTTCTCCAATAATCATGAACAATATTGTGAGTACCTCTGGCAGGTCTTTCCACTCAAGCAAAGTGGCAATTCCTACTCCCATTTCTCCTCCCTTTGAATGAAGTTTTTGTCTTGGCAAAAGCAATGCCACTGATTTTTTCAGCAGAACTTGCAGCCCAGCAACTAGGAATCACATTCAACCTACTTGATATCAATCAGATGTCAGTCATTCAGAGGCTAAAATTCAAACTGCAAGGAATACCTATCCCATGTGTGAAGATAGGCGATGAATTCATCTCAGAGTTGTCAACCAAGGATGAAATTATCGCGCAAATTGCAGCTAGAGTTTCCTGAACACAAGACAATAGGAGTGATCATACCCATATCCATAGACACCTTCTCCATGGTCGAATCCCTCCCAACCTACTACAATCTCCCCCTCAAAATGTAGTACCTTCGAAACCTCCCTAGCCACGTCCCATGCAAGAGTTGTTATTTCATCCCCCTTAAGATTCGACACCTCCAATATCACACGGGTATCTGGGTTCAGAAACTTATCCAGTTTGTGAAAAATCCCCACTAGCTCTTCAAGATATTTAGAATAGTGACCTTCTGTAGTATAGACAGTGAGTGGGTCTTGCCGAGATGCATGTTTCATATATGGAGGCGAGGTCACAACAAGGTCGATTTTAGGAAAGGCATAGTCATCCAGCTTTCGAGTGTCTCCATGAATAATATTGTCTTTTGCCATCAAGTTCTTTCTGATGAACTCGGAACGCCCCAGGTCTAATTCAATTCCATAGGGGACCCTATCCATTGATTCTGCCACAAAGAGTGTTGTACCAAATCCTGCAAAGATATCAAGGACACTATCCCCGGGATTAGTATATTCTTCAATGAGAAACCTTACTAGACATTCCGGAAATCGATTATCGTCATCTTGAAACTCCTGAGGTATCGCTTCTTCTGGTTTCTTTGGCAAGACAATGAATGTTTTCATGATGGAAATTCCTCTAGTCACTCAAGCTGTTCAATGGTTCTATTTCTTAGTATAAAATAAACCCCATGTTCAAATTCCTCTTGGCCCGACATCCCATTCTTCAAACCAATGGGTCTATCATTCGAAGAATGCTGATCATTTCCCTATCTGAGCTAGAAGCCCTGTAATATCCGAATCCCATGTTCCATCCTCTTTCCTAAGGCGCTGGAACAAATTACTCCTATAGTTGCCTGTGGTCGAAGAGAATGAACAGGTGAGTTTCACACCATTCTCCTCAGCCCACGCTGGGAGCAACTCTCGGAAAACCTCGCCCATGTACCTGCTACTTCTCACAAATGCAAGATATTGTCTTCCTGAGTCAAGCGATAAACATGTGCACCTTGGAGTCTTTTGAAGTAGTGCTCTAAAGAGAGAGAGGATGCTCCCTTCATTTCCACGAGCAAGGATCGCCAATGTTTCGTATCGTCTGGGACTCAAATCGTAGGTTAGAGAGAGCACATTGTTCGTAGTCAGTTTCTCAACTGATGATGTTATCTGTTCGACATTGCCAAAACCAAGACTCTTGACGAACGATGGAAACTCGATGTCAAATAAATAGAGATAAGTTGAGAGTAAATCCATTACTCGAATATCATCCCGATTCAAATCGTTGTAGGAACTCACTACTCCTCTAATCCCATATCTGCGCTCAAAGGCCTGCAAGTTATACTGTGATTCGAGAGAAGCTAATAGTTGTTCATAGTTTATTCGTGCCTCTGCATCTTGTGCTGAAAATAGCCTTGGATTCGTACGTCTTACGTACCAACTAACAGGCAACCATCGTGTCCGTTCCTCAAGTAGAACCTCCTCAGCATCCGGTGGAACAGCAATACTGTGAATCATTGTTGGTCGAGATTGCTTCATTGTGTCGTTCAATACCTGCGTGTACTCTATGTGTTGGTGAGGCCAGCGATATTTCTGCCCAACATAGACCATGTTACGTAGACCAACTCTTCGATGTGCTACTCTTCCGAAGACATAGAGTCCTCCCACGAAATACATCAAACGTCGAAGTCGTGCCTGTCTTGACTTACCTGCATCTTTCTTGCTCACAGGAATTCCAGCAGGAATGAATTTTACCTTTCTCATCTTACTGAGATAATCTTGAATATGTGTGTCGTAGTAGATTGCATTTCTTGCAATCTTATCGTAGAGAAAGCCAGCAATGTTTGGTCCGTCATTATGTTCATTGGAGTCTTTTGGAGGGTATAGCTTTTCATATTGCCACATTAGAGCGAGATACCTCGGATTTTCTTCGTGTCCACTGAGTAGATGCAACTGGTGAAGCATGATCATGTATCGGAGCTGAGGTGATCCCATAAAACGAAGAGAGAAGGAAACAGAATCTACTGAGGCACCAAGGGGAGTGGGATTGCTCAACACATAGGATAAGAATGCCATTGTTTCTTCTCGAACGTTCTGTGACCAGCTCTCAGGCACGACCTGTTCAAGGGTCTCTCTTACCGATTCCTTAGGCTCAAAGCCACCGAATCTCAAATGAGGGATTTCCGCGTCTCTTATGAGTTCATACAGGGATGTTATATCCGGTGTCGACCCCTGCAGTAGGGGTCCTATTACTTCATCTCGTGTTGGGATATCGGATGAATATCGGAATTCAGAAGGTTCTTCGGGTTGAGGGAGTAATGCTGAACCTTCATACTTGTGGACAGGGTGACTCTCGAAGACTTCTCCAGATGTTCTATCAATAATGGTGAGCCACTGCAAATCTTGACAATCGAGTTCTTGTATAATATAGATAGCTGGGGTCCTTCCATGAATAAGTCGAGTGTACCAACCTCCAGTCGACGGAGGAGAAACTGGTTCGGTGTAAAGGCACTCATCCGGACAATACCTTAGATTCTTTGTAAGTAGGGGCCGTAGCCGTGCGTAGACTTCCTCCTCCAGCTTCTCTTGATGCTGTGCACCACTTTCGTGCATAAGTAGTTGAGTGTCCATTGTATAGAATGTGCGAGGATCTATGTTTCTAGAATCCACAATTTCGCCAGTGGGAATCTCAATCCATAGGATACCCTCCCTCCACTGATATGTGGGCACATAGCCCTTCACATACTTCATCACAATCACTAGTTTCTTGAGGGTTCTACTTATCAATATAGACGACGTGAAGATATTGAACCCGGATTATTCTAGTCCAAAAATAAAGAGGAGGGACCTTCACCTTGAATTGCAGAGATGAAGAGTCCTTGGGTATCTTGGTTTCCACAAGATGCAGTGGATTACCAAGGTTCTTCTGGATGTGGTTCTAGAGGGCCCATTCTTTTTTCACCTTTATGATTATTCAAAGATGAGTGATTTTAGCACAATTTAAGGCCCGATTGAAGAAAAATGACAAAAACAGGTCACGTATTCGTATCCCTGTGATTAGTTCTCAAGATTGAATCAGTGTCTTCGTTGAACGGTCTAATACAATCTTGGACTGGCTATGGTCAATTGGTGGAACGAACTACGCTTCTGAGAATCATACTAGCCATGATTGAAAGTGCACCCGCTATCAGATTCATCATTACTATCTGATTACCAAGCATCGCGGAAATGCCCGAAAATCCTTCCAGAAATAGGACTACGGAAAGCACACCAATACCTGCAAGAAATCCGATTGAGCTCTGATTAGCAACCCGTCTTGAAGCTGTTACGATGATAATATCATAGTCATAATGCGATTCGACATCAGTATCATAGGAGGTATAGTATACATTTCCAAGTTCGCGGAATGCCCAGAGGGCCGCCATGATCCACACTAAAGCGAATATGCCACCCATGAACGCAACTGTCGAGTATGTTCCCATCTCGCTTTCGAGAAGAAAACTGCCTCCCGAGAGTATTGCACAAATGAGATAGAGGAAGCCGCCCATGGCTGTCTTAGCTTTCATGAAACATTTCTCCTGACAAGTAACTCTCTAGACCATATACTTCTGATATCCATTGTTTGTACGGATTGTGTGTCTGATTCCAGACTGGATTAGTCTATAGAAACCAGATTTGTTTGGAAACGACAATTGAACCGTGTGAGGAACAGTAAAGTTCCTCCACATCCTATTTTCCTACAGCCAAAAGGACGAGGAATTCTTAGTTGAGTCAGGAATCTTCCACAGAACCACCAAGTGTCCTGAGGGACCGTGATGTCTTTCAGGATGATAAGGGCAGAGTGTTCGTCGCACACGGTTTTATCCAACCTATAGACAGAACAGTAAGTTATCTGAAGTATATTCCAGATTCGACTGGCAAATGGATCTCGAGAGGAGTCCGCTTCAAGAGAGTATTCAGTGGCGGTCCTCAGGATGCATCAAAGGGTCTACTCCAAGTAGAGAACGACTACGTGACAATGGACCCGCATTTCGGTACAGAGCTTCTGGAAGTCCCCAAAAGTCACATCGTCAAGTACTTTCACCCTGAAACGCGCATGAACGAGATATTGAATGAGGGAGCAAGAGATTCACTAGAGGAACACGCAAAGAGAATGGCTGAAACACTGCACGACACTCTAGGAATCAAACTAGAACGAATCGGCGTGGCAGGAAGCATCTCATGGCATGCCCACAATCCAGAGTTTTCTGACATCAACATGAACGTGTATGGACTTGATATGACGAAACGGCTTCAAGAAGGATATGACCAGATGGTCGAGGAGAACTCGCACATTCGCATCAGAAAACTGGACGAGTGGTGCGCAACCATAGACCGTCTAATCAAACGAGTTCCCGCCCTTTCAAAAAGAGACCTTCTGTTCCTCTTCTCCAGACGCAAGGAGTTCGTTATCGAAGACAGGTATCTTGGAGTGATGCCATCCTTGCTACCATATGAGGCACCAATAATCCATGGCACGGAGTCATACATCTCACTCACTTCTGAACCGATACGAGTAGAGATGGAATTGAACCTGACTTCCTATAGCTCTTTCACACCAGCTCTGTTTGACTGTGAGAGCCATCCGCTCGACCTCTTAGATGGGGATAGAGTGAGTCGTTTCATGGTTTACGATGGTGCTTTCAAAGATCTGTTCAAGGATGGAGACCGCGTGGAAGTTCATGGCACGCTTCAACAAGTTGTCCCTGTGTCCCCTGACGGTACTGAGAAGTCATTCTATCAGATGATGGTTGGCACAAAGGTAGGTGCCGGACGAGAATTCATCAGAGTCATCGAACCTGCGGCTGAATGAAGTGCGGGGTTTGCTCATCACAACTATCTTAGGGGGACTGCACCTCACGTTAGTTGATGTCACCTGAGAGAACCTACGTGAAAGTTGTCGCCTCTAAGGGCGAAACAGTCCGTCAAATACTCGTAGAATCCGAACTCCTTGACATAGAATGCAGGATAGTATCTGAAGATGGTTCACTGTACTTTCCTCTCAGAGTAGACACCACAATAGAGATGATTGAGCGGGTTCTTGTTGACCACGAGGTGCAGACCGGTGAGAGAGATTTTCCTCTTCTTCCATCAGGTCCCAGAACACTGGAAGAGGTATTGAAAGATCGGATTCCCTCAGAGAGTCTTGCTCTTCTTCCGCGTGCATACGATTTGATAGGGGACATTGCAGTACTTGAGATTCCTGAGGAACTTGCTCAATATGAACAGATGATTGGTGAAGCCTTTCGACTTGTACACAAGAGTTTCGCAACGGTTCTTGCCAAGAGGGGTGCCATATCAGGAACTAAGCGGACAAGAAAATACGACCTGCTGGCAGGAGAAGACAGGACAAACACGATTCATACGGAATACGGTGTTCGCATCGCAGTAGACCTTGCTGTTGCCTATTTCAGTCCCAGACTTCTTGAGGAGCATAACAGGGTGGCTTTTCTGGTAGAGGAGGGTGAATCAATCATTGACATGTTCACCGGTGTTGGACCTTTTGCCCTTCATATTGCGAAACGTTGTGATGCGAACATGGTCGCAGTGGACCATAATTTCGACGCCATTCGACTCCTAAAAGAGAGTATGAGTATGAACCGGCTCATCGGAACCATTGTTCCCGTCGTATCAGACACTCATGAATACGTTCAGCTGCAGTCTGCCGAGTCGGTTGATCGGGTGATAATGAACCATCCGTCTGGCGCAGCGGAGTTTGTAGCAGACGCCTGTTTTGTCCTTCGGCCAAGAGGAGTTCTCCATTACTACGATTTCATGGGTGGCGATGATCCAATCCGTAGTCTGAAAGAGAAGATAACGGAGCACGTCGAGAACGCTGAGCGTAAGGTCTCTGAGATTACAGTCATTAGACGTGTTCGTGACAGTGCTCCACATGAGTACCAGATGGTAGCTGATGTCATCATTCACTGATGAATTCGATTTCACACTTCAGGACACAATCTGGGTCTGTAAGTTTCTGTATAAATTCACGACTTAGGTCTGACGCTGCCTTATTGGCACTGACCATCAATGTCCGATCACACTCAAATGAACTGGTCCTGATGACCATACCTACAGGATTTTCGTAAGTAAGTCCTCTGCTTCCCGTGCCAATTACTTCCTCCTGAATGCCGTCTGCTGTCATCCTAAGAACAATCTGAGTCCGGGTCGATGCTGCAATTCTCTTGATAGTACTGTCAAACGCATGAAGAGTCAGATTGGCATCCACACCAACAATACACGTCCCCATCTTTGTCAAGTGACTCTCAGAAGTAATTTCAATCGTCAATCGATGCTCACCAAGGACGTTCCGGTGCCCGCGTGCTTCGAAAGACACAGTCTTCATGGTTTTTCCCTACCTCTCAACCCTTTTATCGTTGCACGTACAGAAGTTCTTCGGTCAGTATGCCCGAGAGTCAGCTTGAAGGTGCCAAAGAGAGTCTGATAAAGCGACTGAAGGATAGAGGATACCTGTCGTCCGCGTCCGTAGAGAAGGCCTTTCGAAGAGTACCTCGTGAAGAGTTTGTACTTCCTAGCACTAGAGGTGGAGCTTATCGTGACAGTCCTATGTCCATTGGACACGGACAGACCATCTCAGCCCCACATATGTGCGCAATAATGTGTGAGAGCCTTGATTTGAAACCGGGTATGAAAATACTGGAAATTGGAGCTGGGTCTGGTTACCATGCGGCACTGTGTGGGGACATAGTGGGAGAACTAGGCGACCAAGGTCCAGGCCATGTGTACACAATCGAGATAGTCGAGGAACTTATCGAGTTTGGACGAGCAAACTTGGAGCGAACTGGTTATGCCGACAGAGTCACCCTGATTCAAGCTGATGGTGGAAAGGGTCTGCCCGAACATGCGCCATTTGATAGGATTTTTGTCGCCGCAGCAGCTCCCCGCGTCCCTCCCCCATTAATAGAACAGCTCAAACCCGGTGGCATTATGCTCATCCCTGTTGGTTCCCGCGGATTCTATCAAGAACTAATGATGGTTCAAAAGGATCTTACTGGAAAGACCACCACAAGAAGATGGGGTGGAGTTGCCTTTGTACCCCTGAGGGGCGATTATGGTCACTAGAATTAAGTGGCTAAGTGAAGGGGGATTAAAGCTAACACGACTTGATCACCATCTACCAAGCCTAATCTCTCTCTCAGATTCACTGCCGCGACAATCTCCAAGATATTCTCGCTATGATGTGTCCTCTGGGCAATAACTACTGCAGCCTCAACTTCGCCATTGACTTTTATTCTATAACAGATTACATCTCCGAAAGTTCGGCCTTCGTGACTAAACCCGGTCACAATCAGTGGAGGACTCTGTCTCATCCTGTTCACTGCTCTCTTTGACTCTTCATCCTTGATTGCAACATTCAAGGTACCGGAGTATGGTTCGAATCCGAACGCACCCCTGAATCGTGATGCATAGACCTCAACATAGTAAGCGCCCTCTCCAAGTCCTTGAACAACTTGACCTGTAATCTCTATCTCGTCCCCTGGTGGAACGAAAGCTATCTCCAGTCCACTAAGTATCGAAAAGAGTTCTTGGCGCCCTCTTTGGGTCACCTGCAACATCATTCCACTAACAGTATGCGATCGGGTCACATAGTCTTCTGTGACACAAGTGGAAACTCTTCTGGACGCTGTCTGCTGACTTACATTGAGGAGTTCGCCCAGCTCGCTAGTCGTTATCATAACTCTCCCGTGGATGGCTCCCTTACGAGCCAACATATAGAGTGTGAACCAGATCTCGGGCGTTATCATTTGACTGAACTCCTTTGGAAATTCACGAACTAGTCTTCTTTAATCTCCATCTCGAATCTCTTTAGCTCTTCTGTAAGACGTTTTTGTCTGACCGCCGTTGTGACATCAGCACGTGTTCTCTCAACCAAAGCTCTTGCCACATCACATTTTCTCCGCAGGTCAGGAATCAATGCATTCGGAAAATCCAATGCTCCAATCTCTTCGAGAATCTCTTCCATCAAGCCTAGTAACTGTTCGGCTTGTTGCACTCTATCATGTCTAAGCGACTCCAAGGTCGCACGCCTCAGTTCTCCAACTGTATCAGCTAGCCCCGTCAGAAATGGTCTCGATGGAATCTCATATTCCTCTGGAGATATCACGACATTGTCTCTCAGCAGTGCCAACAGTGTTGCAGCCTCAGCCAACTCCTGATAGGCGACTGCTAGGATTCTGGACTTCTCCACGAACTCACTCCTAGAGAGTTCCTTATGCGCTTCCAAGATAGTCTTGTGGGCCGATGAAAGTGACTTGGCAGCCTCGTCGTACTCTCCTCTATGAGACCTCTTTATTGACTCACTACAGTATCGGACAGCTGTACGCGCAAGCGGAAGGACCTTCTCACGCACTGCATCGTCAGCCTCTATCTCTGCTCTAATTGATTGAACGATTTCTGCCAGACTCATTATTCGCACACCTAACCGGTCAACTTAGTTTTTTCACCTGTTTACTCTTGGATAGAAGAATCACTCTGCTTTCAATCTGCTCATCTTGGACATAATATCCAGTTAATGCCGAGAGCTTCTCAGAAAATGCACAAATCTCTTGATGGGATGGTGCATTCTGAGCGCTAAGTCGCTCTCTTGATGATCCCAAGAACATGTAGCCCTTCACCTCAATGAAGTCTGGTTCGCCTCTAGAGATTAGGTCGGCATATCCTCGAATCCCTTCCATGTTCCTTCCTTGGACCATCGTGAGCCTATTCACTGTTCGGCCTGATAAGGACTGGAGCACATCCTGTGTCTTGACCAGACTGTCCCATGCTCCTTTGATCCCCGGCCTACACAAACGTTTCTGAATCTCTTCATTCGGAGCGGCCAAAGTCACATAGAGTTGGGTGGGCGGGGACATTTCTGCTATGATGTCAGGTTGGAAACCGTTAGTGACCAAGAATGAGGTCATGTTTCTCCTGTCTATCTCATCGATTAGTCCATTCAGGAAAGGATACAGAGTCGGTTCTCCTGACAATGATATTGCTACATGTTTTGGTTCCCTAGCCTCACGGTACTTGTGTTCTAGTACCCTCGCGCCAGACTGTGGATTGTATCCACCAAGAGAACGCAAGTTGGCCATGAGTGTACTATCGAGGAGACTGACAGGATCCATAACATCCTCGTTTGCGACACTAGTCTGGTCCCATGTGACTTTCACATCATCAGGCGTCACACGCCAGCAAAACTCACAGTTCTGACTGCACTTGTCGACAACCGGAGTCATCTGCAAACATCTGTGCGACTCAATACCATAGAATCGCTGCTTGTAACATGTATCTCCAGAAAGCAGGCTCTTTTTCTGCCATTGACATGCCTTGAATGCACCTCGCTGACCAAGAATGTGATACCCTTGGCTTTCAAGCTTCTTTCGAAGTTCGGCAGGCATTTCTGAATTCATGGCAATAATCAGACGATGTTTCTAGATGTCTCTTATCATAATTGTGTAATGTACGCAATTTTGGGTTCAATTCTCAAGGCGAGTGACTTGAAATTCGGGATGCGGCAAGGTCTTTGGCAATGTCTTCCTGATGTGACCATGAACCTGTCAACACTCCTTTCCTAGCCATCTCCCCCAGCTCTCTACGCGTTCCCTCGTCAAGTCGACCGGGTGGCATATTCTCGAATGCACTCCCGGGCAATGGCATGAACACATGACCATGTATCTTGGCTCCAATAGCCGTCAATTCGTGACAAATCTCGATACTAGCTCGGAGATCATCCCTCTCTTCTCCGGGCAGACCGAATATCATGTCGACGTGTGGTACGAATCCACAGTCGATTGCAGTTCCTATTGCGTCCATTCCTTGCTCGACAGTATGATGCCTGTTGATGTAGTCCAATACGCGATCACTGCCCGATTGCAGACCAATCTGTAGGGTTTCGTTAGCCACATACTGCCTAAGAACCTCAAGTACAGAGCCAGTAACAAACTCTGGTCGGACCTCGGACGGAAATGAACCAAAGAACACCTCGTCCAGACCATCTATAGATGTTGCAGCCTTCAGGAGCCCCTCCAGCTTCTCCATGACCACGTCACGGCCTCGCCCACCGTAGCAGAGTGCATTGGGTGAGAGAAACCAAGTTCTTCTGAACCCTCTCTTCTCGACTGCCCGCTTGAGCCAACTAACCACCGAATCAACTGACCTGTGTCTCACTTGTCCTCCAGTGAGAAACGGAGTACAACAGAACTTACAGGCAAATGGGCAACCTCTTGTAACCTCTACGGGTCCTAGGATGTTCAAGTCAATTGCGAAGGGAGGGTAGTCATCAAGTGTAACTCTGGGAAGCATACTTGGTTTTGGAATATCCTCTGATTCTTGCGTGACGACTCCAAGAATGCTCTCAGGGTCAGCCCCGGTCTCTATGCGCCACAGTATCTCAGGGAGTACATGTTCTCCCTCTCCAACAACTACATAATTGAAACCCCATTCTAGAAGGTCTCTAGGTCTCACACTTGCGTGAGGTCCTCCTCCTATGAGGATGACATTACCATCGGTG
Source organism: Candidatus Thorarchaeota archaeon (assembly GCA_030593165.1). Lineage (GTDB taxonomy): Archaea > Asgardarchaeota > Thorarchaeia > Thorarchaeales > Thorarchaeaceae > JAJRWI01. The sequence goes on along the minus strand of JAUVHR010000004.1, from coordinate 10,522 downwards.
TCCGCCAGAATCTGACTGACTTCTTCGCGCACTTGCTTGGTCTGTGTACTCATCACAGAGAATGCCACAACAGTCAGTCCCTGTTGCGAGTGTCTACGAATCGAATCAGAGAAGTTCTCAAGTGGAGCCTCCACTCTGATTCCTGATAGTCTTGAATCTACCTCAACAGCACCAAGCAGCGCTGCTAAGCTGTACCTAGAAGCAGAAGAGGCCCGGAATATGAGAGATAAAGAGCTCAAACGCTACACTCGCGCTCTACTGGCTGACTTCTCTTTCTGTCACTCCGTCCTTAGTGACAGACATGATACGAATGGCACCGCCAGACTGCACATCCCTTGCGATACCCGCCTTAACCGCTTTGATGGCAATCTCTTCTGCCTCTTTAACTGTCAAGGTAGAAGTGAACTCGGTTTCTAGAACACCATAGGCAGTTTGTGTTCCTGTCCCTGCAGCAGTGTACTTATCCGGAATCAGCGAGCCGCCCATATCCAGAGTATAAAGGGAAGGTCCTGAGTCATCTACGCCGACTATGACAGTCTGTACGTAGAGAGGACTCATGCGACGCCCGTAGAGAGTGTTTGCAACTATCTTTGAGAGGGTCTTCACTGAGATACTCTTCTTCTGATGCAACTCGTATAGTGTGATCTGTGCTCTCAGTCTGTTTACCAGCATCTGGTAATCTGAAGTGAGTCCTGCTGAGGCGAGAACAATAGTATCAGTGAGCTTGAACGCCTTGATACCCTTCTCGGTAAGAACAGTAGTCCCCCAGCTAATCAGCGAATCAGTGGCTATGACTGCACCATCAGTACAGGTTATGCCAACAACAGTTGCACCAGTAGGAAGTGACATGATAAGAAACTCTCCGGGCTGTCTGGTTTCAGCTTACTTTCTTCCACTCGTTTTAAAACCTTACCTGTTCAGTACAATTCCAGTACAACACGAGCGACTAATGTGTCAATTGCCAGCCTTTTTCAAGCTTTAACAACGGTCCTTGAACGTACACACATCAATTCTGAGAGTGACCAAGAAATGCGCAAATTGAATCCCTTTCGTAATATCCCCACCATCATGACCGCTGAGGATATTATTGAATACGCGCATAGCAGATCAGTCAAGATTAGCATGAAGAGTTCGTTGAGACTTGCCCGAGTAGAGCGTACTCGTATCAGGGAGATTACACGGCTACAAGAGTTCACCAAGTCAGTCAAGATAAAACTCAAGGCAGTAGTGGATGACTTTCCTACTATTGACAAGCTTCATCCATTCTACCATGAGCTGACAGAGATTCTTGTCGGGATTGACAAACTCAAACAGTCTTTGGGAGCAGTCCACAATTGTATTCCCCCTATAGACGAGATTACGAATAAGCATCTTGAAGCGTTACGACTTGCTCAGGACCATCGCCAGATGAAGAAGACACGTAGGGCAGCCAAGGGAAGAATTTCCTCTATACTGCGTGCAACCGCGAAGAACGTTGATTTCGTCATTGATGCGAAGAGGAAGATGTCCAATCTGCCTGGGATTGCGCCGAACTCACCCACAATCGTGTGTGCCGGTTTTCCAAATGTTGGCAAGTCAACTCTTGTGAGAGCAGTGTCAAGTGCTGAACCCGAAATTGCATACTACCCCTTTACAACCAAGAGTGTGATTGTTGGTCATCTAAAGATAGATGAGCAGAACGTACAGATTGTTGACACTCCAGGGATACTCGATAGACCGATGTCGAAACGCAATGAGATTGAACGGCAGGCAATTGCAGCTCTAAAGTACTTGGCTCACGTGATTATATTCTTGATAGACCCCTCTGAAGCCTGCGGTTGGACACTGGGTGATCAAATCAACCTCTATAACGAGGTCAGAAGGACATTCGTTATGAACCCACTATTCGTGGCTTTCAATAAGATTGACATCACACCTGCAAATCAACTTGAGGCCGCTAGAAAACTCATGCCAGATGTATACGAGATTGTGGCGACAGATGGAACTGGAGTAGAGGAAATGCTCAGGGATGCTATTGAAGAAGTTGATCTCACATCTATGGAGGAGTCTGTGAGGGAGTTCGTTTCGGGACTCTCAAGAAGAGAGTCCTTTACCTCTGACGACTAGCTTGCCTGATTCTCCGATGCTACCCTCTAGAGAAACATCCACATTCAGCATTTTCTGTGAAGCCCAGATATTGGTTTGAAGATGTTTCGTTACTCTAGACACACCAATCTTACTCTCCCCTTCAGCAATACAGAGAAATGGAACCAGCATATCAGCAAGATATGAATCAACAGCCATTTTTGATTCCAGTTCATCTAGCAGATTTCGAGCAGCAGATCCTCCTACTACTTCAGCCCGTTTGTTCCGTTCACCCAGACTGTCCGCTCCTACCCTGATTCCCTCCTTGGACTCAGCCCAAAGTACGATTCCACTCCCTGGGCCAAGGTGGTGGTCATCACCTTTCTTGTATGACTCGCGTCGAATTTGCAGATCTTTGATACCATGATTTTGAAGGATTTTCTCCGCTGAGCTAGCTTGCCTCTCCGCGATATGTGAAGGAAGCCTTACGCAGTGGGAAACACCTCCTATCTCAGACAGTTCTCCAAAGTCTTCCAACTCCAACGATTTTAGTACTCTCACCGGAGTTATCATGCATGACACAACCCCCCCACCCCTCGGATAGTGTCCCCTTTTCTTCTGCACAATTTCAATACTGGACCCTAGCTTGGTCAGAGTGAATGCAAAGACTTCCCGCATATAGTCAATAGGAGGACTCCATGAAACGTCAGTACCACCCCTCAAATGCAAAGAAACTGGTTCGGGTGACAGAACAGCGGCTGGAATCACAGTCTGAAGCAGTAATGACAAAGATCCAGCAGTGCCAATATCATAGCTGATGCTGTCTACTCTTCTCTCAGTAGGAACAAACTCTACATCCGTACTGCCAACTTCTACTCCCCTTGTCCTTGCTCCTACAAGTTTGGCAGTCACTTCAATACCTGCCAAGTGTTGTCTTCTAAGCCCGGGCTTTGAACGTCCGGACCGGATGTTTACTACTCTGACGGGTTGCATTGTCAGAGCTGATAGTGAGATTGACGTGCGTAGAATCTGTCCTCCTCCCTCGCCATATGACCCATCAATCTCAATCATGTCTAGTACCCATTCGGACTGTCCGGAGTCCACAGTTAAGAATCACGTGCTTCTGAAAGCCTTATTTGCAGGGTGATTTCTTCCCAGCAATGATTACAATGCATTGCGTCTTTATTGGGCGTTTTCAGCCGTTTCATTTAGGACATCTCCATACTTTGAAACAGATTCTCGAGAAAGAAGATGATGTAGTCATAGCAATTGGAAGCGCTCAGTACTCTCACACACCTGAGAATCCATTCACTGGCGGGGAGAGAGTCATGCTGATCAAGCGTGCACTCCGTGATGAAGGACTTCCTCTTGACCGGATTGATACTATTCCTATCCCTGATATCAACATCCACCCATTATGGGTGGCTCATCTAGTGTCACTAATCCCACCATTTGACAGGGCCTACACTCACAATACACTCGTGAGAAGACTTCTGAAAGATTCAGGCTATGAGGTTCACGAAACGACTCTTCTCGAGAGAAGTTCATATAGTGCGAAGCATGTGAGGGACCTGATTCGATGGAATGACTCTGATTGGGAAACTCTTGTTCCCGGTGGAGTTGTTTCACTGATAAAGGAACGAAAGATGGACGAGAGAATCCGAGAGATTGGCGAAGTCCGAACAAAACGATGATACATTCAGGGGAGTGTTTAAATACGAAAATCACTGAACCTACTGTTGGTGAACGACTAATGCTAGGTGAAGGCGTTCCGAATAAGCAGTAAACGACTAATTCTCCGTTCTAGCCGATTCTCTATAAAACACTCCTTTCATAGAAGGATGATAGTATGAGCAAAGACAAAAAGAAATCCAGTGCAACGATCATCTTCGACATCAGTAAAGAGGAGAACTTCCCCGACTGGTACGGTGAGATTTGCAGGGTTGCAGAACTCGCTGAAATCAGATACGGTGTAAAGGGGTTCACTCCATTTTTGCCTTGGAGTTTGATGAGCATGAATATCATGTTCGATCTCTACGAGGCAGCTCTTCAACGGAAGAGTCACCTGCCCATGCTGTTTCCAACTGTGATCCCGGAAAGCAATCTAAGAAAGGAAGCCCAACATGTTGAGGGATTTACTCCCGAAGTGTTTTGGATTGAAGAAATTGGTGAAGGTCAGAAGCTAGAGGAACGACTAGCTCTCAGGCCTACAAGCGAGACCGCAATCTACCCAATGTATGCACTTTGGGTTCGTAGCTGGCGTGACCTACCCTTGAAACGATACCAGCGCTGCTCGGTGTTTCGATCAGAGGTCAAAAGCACACGACCTTTCCTAAGGGGGCGCGAGTTCCTTTGGATTGAGAGCCACAATGTCTTCAAGACATATGAGGGTGCAAGAGCACAGGTCATGGAGGATCTTGAAACAACGAAAGAACTGGTCACTGGGGCATTCGGTATTCCTGTGATGGTGTTTCGTCGTACAGCATGGAACAAATTCCCCGGTGCGGTTGACACCTTTGCCGCTGATACAATAATGCCTGATGGCAAGGTCATCCAGCTTCCATCAACTCATGATCTCGGTGATAATTTCTCTAAGGCATTCGATATCAAGTACCTTGATGAGAACAACGAAACGCAATTTGCATATCAGACATGTTATGGTCCCGCAATATCACGAATCTACGGTGCCATGATTTCAATTCATGGTGATGATAAGGGTCTCAGACTTCCATTTTCCATTGCACCCTACCAAGTGGTAATTGTGCCCATTTTCAAGTCTGATAGTGAGCAGGTGGTAATGGAGTACTGTCGCGAGATAGAATCATCCCTGCAAAAGGCGGGAGTAAGAGTATATCTTGATCACCGCGATGAAACACCTGGTTGGAAGTACAACTACTGGGAAATGAAGGGTGTTCCTATCCGGGTTGAAGCTGGACCCCGTGACGTTAAGAACAAACAGGCTGTTCTTTTCCGAAGGGACATCTTGAAACGTGAAACCGTTGATCATGCCAATTTAGCTGAGCAAGTCAAGAATCTCGGTAAGACGATAGATGAGAATCTCAGTTCTATTGCTGATGCCAAGTTCGAGGGACTTGTAGTAGATGCTGATTCTATTGGTCTGATTGACGATGCCCTTAGCAAAAGCAGAATTGCTCGCGTACCTTTCTGTACAATTGAACCTGAAGGGTTGGGCTGCAGTGAAACAATCAAGGATAAGACTGGTGGCGAGGTTCGTGGTACTAGGATAGACGTAGAAGACAAGCCCGAAGGGGTTTGTGTCATCTGCGGAAAACCAGCGACTGTAGTCGTGTACGTTAGCAGATTATCTTACTAGTTCAACAAGACGTGGCCTAGGATTCTCCAGCGTCACGTTCTCTCTTTCATTCGCTCCAAATCGCCTTTACGCGATTCCTTAAGTGTCATGTATGAATTGCACCTTGAAGGGATGCGATTTACTTTGAAAGTCTTGGTACCATATGACGCTGAGTGGATTGACGCTTTCAGGGAGATTATTGGCTCCGCGGCTGAAGTGGTACAATCTTCCAGAAATCTGGAATCAATGCTGGAACATGGCCATGATGCCGTTGTAATCGCATCTGGTAGAGTGCCCGGAGAGTACATCCGAGCAGCACCCAATCTAAGGATGATTCAGGCCTTTGGAGCTGGAATTGACAAAATTGACAATGATGCAGTCTTTGAGAAAAAGGATCTTGTAGTCTGTAACTCTCATGTCAATGCAGCCGAGGTCGCCGAGTACACAATCATGCTTCTTCTCTCAGCAGCCAAGAACATCATCGTGAATGACCGTGAGCTACGAAAAGGTGACTGGAAATACAGTTGGGGCGGTCCAGTTCCTAACATAGAACTCCGAAACAAAACATGCCTAATCATTGGACTTGGCAATATTGGCACAGAGATTGCAAAGCGACTGAAGGTCTTCGGCGTAACAATAAAGGCAGCAACAAGAACCGGGTCGTCAGAAAACGAGTATGTTGATGATATCGCACCAATCTCTTCAGTAGAACCCTTGGTTCGCGACGCCGACTTCATCATTCTAGCTCTTCCTCTCACAAATGAGTCACAGGGTCTGATTGATGTAGAGTTCATTTCTTGGATGAAGTCGTCCTCGATATTCATCAATATCTCACGCGGTCCAATCGTTGATGAGGCAGCACTCTTCAATGCACTGAAGGATGGACAAATACAGGCTGCAGCAATTGACGTCTGGTGGACCTATCCAAAGATATGGGGCAGCTCTGGGAATTATCCGTCAGACAGATTCCCCTTCCATGAGTTGGATAATGTGGTCATTTCACCACATCGTGCGGCGTACTCCGAGAACATAATGCTCGATCAGGTAGGATTTGCCGCCGAGAATATCCTTCGTTTTCTTCGAGGCGAGAAACCTCTCAATATCATTGATATGACTCTTGGCTACTAGAAATCATCATAGGTGTATTTGTACCATTGCGAAGTACAATCAGCAGAGGAATTCACTTTTCAGATGTGTTGGGCGCCTGAAGTACAGACTCTGTGAGAGCGAGAGTAATCCTTTAAGGAAGACTCCAATCACAGCAAGTGACTGCTTAGATAAGGGGATGCTAGAGTGAGTATAGCAAATCTATCCGACATTCCAGGAATAGGTGAGAAGGTTCGAACCGCACTGATTCGCCACTTTGGTAATGAAGCAGTAGCACTGAAGGTCATACTCGATTCTCGGGTTGATTTAGTTGCTGCTGTGCCAGAGATTGGCGCTCGGCAGGCGGTGAATCTCGTGAAAGCAGCCTACGAAGTACAATTTGGTGTCAGCTCCAATATGATTCTCAGGAGCGTTGACGTCAGGAAAATCTTCGACTCAGTTGTGGGAATAATCCGCGGTTACGCGAATACAGCCTATGCGAAGGACAAATTGTTGCTATACTTCCCTCTCCCACCCACCAAGCTTGATGAAATTCAGGAGCGTCAGACGTATTTTGCAGACGCAACAGATATGTCACAGAGATTATCAAACGATCAGCGCGAATTGCTTCGCAGTCTTCTAGGACAAGTCAGGGGTCTTTACAGACGAGCAAAACCTCAACGTATCAATGGCAGGGTCATTATCACCAATGACTCAAACACATTTGACACAATGATTGGTGAAGGTCTGGACAAGTGGTGTCCTGTGTACATTCTCTCTGACGGTGAGAGTGCAGCCGATTATGCAAGAGGTTACGATCTAGTAATGTACATCTCTCCGTTGGGAGTCTACGACGACTCAGTTGATTTGCTGGACAATGTAGAGGTCCTTGGAAAAGACTGGTCAATTGGAGATATTCTACCAGAGATGACTGTAGCCTTCTATTCACGGAATTATCGGGTGATAGCCGCAGCCTGCAAGATGGCAGCGGAGTTCGACAAGCTGCCAACCAATGATTCCGTCAAGTCGTTCTTGAAGGGCCTCGATGTAGACAGTCTGGGCGACGTCCAGATTATCCTCAATAATCTAGATGAGGATGGAGGGATTACGGAGGGCGTTGACGCAGATCTTGATAGGTTCAGGAAGGCGGTCAAAGCGTTTCCGACCGCACTTGCAGAAACCGAGGCTTGGATGAACGAGGAAGTCAAGTCCCGTATCGCAAAGAGCCAAGTGACCTTGGGAGGTCAGCAGATTATCAGCATACTGCAGTCTGCAGACATTGATGGTGATGCAGGTGCCATGCGAAATATGCTTCCGGCTGAGATTGTTGAAACGTTTACGACCGTGGTGCAAGAGGCAGAGGACAAGCTAGTCCAGATGTTGGGTCTTACTGCAAGAGAGGCAGACTGGACAACCGGTATCATCAGCGAGGAGATTGCTCTCCCTGTCATCATGGTTTCAACCGCAGTGAGTGACCTAGAAGACAGACTTAGCCGTTTGTACGCAGAGAAGCAGTTCAGACTAATCAAGAAATTCGCTGGGGAGCTTGAGAAGCTGAAGAAATCAGTCAGTGAAGCTGTACAGACACTTCTCGAGTTTGATCTCTTTCTAGCTGTAGGACTCTTTGCTATCGATTACGAGCTTGAAGCACCACACATCTCACAGGAGTTCAGCGGGGTAGGTGTTGTTGGAGCGAGAAACATGTTCCTCACTGAGAGCATGCTAAAAGGCAAACATGGAGATGTGAAGCCAATCGACTATGCCATTGGAAAGACTCCATTTGCACCTGAAGGAACCAATGGCGAGAACTGTGCTCTTCTCTCTGGAGCAAATAGCGGTGGAAAGACCACCACTATCCAGACTTTGGCCCAGATTGTGACTCTAGCCCAAGCAGGTTTTCCCGTTCCAGCGAAGGAAGCATTCCTCTGCGCGTTCGAGGAAGTCTATTTCTTCTACAAGAGCCGAGGCGTGGTAAGCGCCGGAGCATTTGAAACGACACTAAAACAGTTCGCAGAAATTGTTGTTTCCGAGAAACCCAAGCTTGTGCTGTTTGATGAAGTTGAAGCAATCACCGAACCTGGCAGTGCTGCTAACGTGATAGCCGGTCTCATAGAAATACTTCAGGAAGATCCCAACACATCGACTGTGATATGTAGTCACCTCGCCAAGGAAATCAGGGAAGTAACTGATGTTCCTGTACGGATTGATGGTATCGAAGCTCGCGGTCTTGATGAGAATCTTGAGCTAATTGTAGACCGTACACCTCGTTTTGGCTTTTTAGCGAGGAGCACACCTGAATTGATTGTAGAGCGATTGACCAAGTCATCAAAAGGCAAGAAGAAAGAAGTCTACGCAAAGATTCTGGAAAACCTCCTACAGATGAGACCTTAGTTGCACATGAGTAGAAGTCGCGTTCGGTGAATTGTCATGAAGCGGGTGCTTGTATTCGGAGATACGCACATGCCCACACGTAGAGACGTGATTCCCAAGGAATTCTTCAGACACATAGAGGAAACCGATTACGACCTTGCCTTGGTCACTGGTGATCTTGTGAGGGAGGAAAGCATGCGGACTGCTATGCCCCCATTGCCTCCGTGTCACTTTGTCGTCGGGAACATGGATTACGGCTCTCGTTACAACTTCCATGAAGAAGTCCAGATTGAAGAGCTCGGATTCTTACTGCTTCACGGTACTCAACTCAGACCACGCGGCAACATAGAACAAATCTGGCAAATGGCCACAAGGATGAATCTTGATGTGGGGGTTCATGGCCACACACACAAGGCTGAGATTAAACTACATCAAGGACGACTCTTTCTCAATCCCGGAACAATCTCCGGAGCGACTGGGGGCTGGGGTGGTAAGGATGATGCAACCTTCATTGAACTAGAGGTCACAGGAATTACGTTGAAAGTACATCTATTTCACACTGACTGGAGTATAGTCAAGAAGTCCGAGATTTGCTTTACGAAGGAAGATGCCATCATGATTCCATACCGTGATTAGATTGCGTGAGCCGAATCCTTTCTTATACCGCACATTTATTGAATCTACGGCAGATACTAGGATTGGATAATCATGACCTACAAGGTAAAAATCGAAGTAATTGATGTACTAAACAACGGTAAGTGTTCAATGGAACAGAAAGTCGGGGATACTTACAACTATCCTGAGGACCGAGGAAAGATGTGCCCAAGCTCATTTCACATTCTGTACCCCTGGATTCTCGTCATGCAATCAGGTGGACGCTTATACTTTGATGCTGATGACAACATCACGCTTGGGTGTAGTGATTACAAACACCAAGTTGTCTACAGAATCTCTCGGACGAAAATAGGGGAAGACTAGTGAAATCTTCACTCCACTACAAGTTCTTGAGAACTCAAGTGATGGTTGTTCAGGTTCATCATGTACTGTCGTATCCCATTATCAAACAATGCAATTGAGCGAGCAAACTATGGAATTGAAGAGAACTTATTTCGTAGAATTGAACTATCGAATTTGAGGATTTTGGAATGAATCTAGGCTCTGGGTACTCAATAGACACAGATGTTAAGTTCGGGCCGCTGGAATTGATTGACATTTCGAGATTAATCGATACCAGCAAGAAAAAATGGCAAAACTTCTCTCTCTGCGAAGTAAATGACTGTGTGGTTAGATTGGGAGTAATTCACGGTACGTTCCATTGGCACAAACATGATCATGAAGACGAATTCTTCTATGTTATAGATGGGTTGCTCTATATTGATCTTGAGGACATAACTATCGAACTTAATTCGAGAACTGGGTTTATGGTTCCCAAGGGTGTTGTTCATAGGACAAGAGCCCCTGAACGTACAGTCATCTTAATGGTAGAGGGTAGCACCGTGACACCTACGGGTGATTAATGAAATCTAAGTCTGCACTAGGTCAAAACTACCTTAAGCAATGTGGGGGATTCAAGGATGGCGACGTGGTATGGAGTCATTTGATGTTGTACTTGCCAGTGGGGCTGAGCATCTACGAAGAAGATTCGAGGAGCTTGGTTTTCGTGTGTTCTCATCATCAATGAACTTTGAT
>JAUVHR010000043.1 GCA_030593165.1 Candidatus Thorarchaeota archaeon | reverse complement strand
GAGCAAGACGGAATTCAAGGGTAGGAGTCTATCAGATTTGAGAGTTTATGTCCCCATGATGATTGGTGCGTTTGTGCTCAGGCTAGCGGTGATGATTCCGCTCAATTTGTTCATCGTTCCAGTTCTTGCCCCCGGCATCTTCACGTTTGAGCAGGTAGTAATCTATGTCATTATAATCAATGGACTTCAGAGCATTTGGGATGCGGTTGTTCCGTACGTTATAGTTCACGTAACTCCAATCTTCGAGCACTTCGGAATTTGGTGATTTAGAGAGAGAGTAGGTAATATTGCGACAGGAGGGGGGAAACCTTACTCACATTTGTGGGTTGAGTGTCATTCCCCCCTCAACATCAAGTCGCAGAAACCGCTATATGCGCATGACAGACATTCTGGTTGGATAAGCCAACGGGGAATCTATGAATGGTCCGCCGATGTGAATTCTGTGACTCACCGGTACCTGCAGACGCCACCGTCTGCCCGGTATGCAGAGAGGAGATTGCAGAGGAAACACTTGAGAGAATTCTTCCACTCCTGAAGAGACCTGATGCTCCAGACGTCCGCGTTCTGGGACCGATTGACAGGATGTGGGGAGTTATCAGACGACCAGCAGCAGCTTACCGTGACATTGGTCAGAAACCAGATGGCATCGGACCACTGATGGTGGTCTTGTTCAACGCCCTAATCATGGCTGGGTTCTTCTTGGCGACGTCAACCAAACTCACGATATCAATGGATATCGATGGCACAATGACGGATGTGGGAGTTCTCTCTACTGCTTGGGGAGGTGCGTTCTATATTACAGCCACTTTGAGCATTCTACCGAATATTCTGCTAGGGTTCTTCTATCTTGTATTTGGCACAGCTTTTGCGCATCTTGCGTTCAAGATTCTGGGAGGCACAGGCAATAAATCGAAGACTATGTCTATTGTTGGTTACAGTATGATTCCAGTTCTGTTATTCCGATTGATTGGGATTCTCGTTGTTCTAGTAGCAATGCCAACGATCCCCTTGAGTGTGGGGGGGGCATTACCGACTGAAGCGTCAATGACTCTGGCTATTAATGCACTATATGCCAACCCCATTTGGTTAACTATAGATTACTTGACGACAGCTGCGTTTGTCTGGGTTGGGTTCCTGTTAATATTCGGAATAAGAGAGGCACATGACACCTCCACCTTATGGGCAGCAACTATCTCAATAATGTGCACAGTTGTCCTTGCGTGGACCTTCTGGCAGGTTCATTGATCACCATGGAACCGCATAGAATGGAATCACAACAAAGGCAATGAGACCGATTAGTGCACCAATCTTATCCAGTGTGCTTCCGTACAGTAGACGCTTCTTGTTGCTAGGCCCAGTTATCGGCAAAACAGTTGCACCCAGAACGACAGCTGCACCCAAGACCATCAAGACCCACAGATTAGGACTGGCGAATCCTAGAATCCAAATCAGCAAATAGCATGAAACTCCAATGAGGTTCAGCACGGCTTGAACTGCGGCCGCAGCCCTGTAGCCATACACGCGAGCGATTGTGCGAACGTCACGCAGTTCGTCACCTTCAACATCCTCTGCACCCTTGATGGTCTCGCGAGCCTGCAGGATCATGAATGCAGTGAGGAAGAATAGCCACGATGGAAGGGGAATCTGGAGGGCACCAACGGTCTCACCATAGATGAAAGATCCGAATATCACCCCAAAGGCGAATGAGAATGCTACCATGAAGTTGCCTGCAATACCCAGCTGCTTCACCTTGGCTGCGTACGAGAAACCGACTATCTCAAAGATCACCACAATGACCATGGAAAGGACGCCAACCCAGAGGGCAAGAAGTGCTCCAATCACACTGAGTACTATGACGAAGGCCCATGCCTGTTTGATGGTCATCCGACCACTCGGAAGTGCTCTATGCGGGCGGTTAATCTTGTCCACTTCAATATCGAAGATGTCATTCACGATGTTTCCAGCAGCTGCCACAACGAAGTAGATGAGGTAACCGAGAATGAATAGGTTCAGGTACGTGGACAGACCGATACCAATTGGATTCATTTGGAAAGCAATAGCAATGCCTGAGATCACGGTCAGGCTACCAATGATACAGTTCTGAGGGCGTATGATAGATAGGAACGCCTTTGGGTCAATCTTATGCTTCTGCTCAGGCGTCAATGTTTCATCTGACATCTTCAGTGACCGTCCTAATGAGGCCGGGTTGTGCAGGAATTAAAGACTTCCGAATCAGTTCAGCGAACCCAATCACTCAAATCAAGGACTGTGGTCGTTCAGAACGAGGTACGGCTTTGATGTTTGAGGACTTGCCCAAGGAGAAGCTACTGAAGATCATAGATATGTATGCCAAGGCCTGGCAGGCCATGGATGGCGCCTACTTCTTGTCAATCGAGAAGAAGCGGGGAATGGAAGAGGCCATAGAGATGGACAAGGCCGCATGGCGGATTTTCTCACCCATCGAGGCCAAGCGAATCATGAGAGAGTTTGGTATGGAGCAAGATGGAGGACTTGAAGCACTAGATGAAGCCCTGAATTATCGAGTCTATGCCCGACTGAACAAACAATCCTCCGAACGCGTTGACGAGAAGACCCTGATCTTCAAGATGAATGAGTGTAGGGTTCAGGTTGCACGGAAGAGGAAGGGACTTTCGGACTTCCCCTGCAAAGAGGTCGGCGAGATAGAGTACGAGGAGTTCGCGAAGACAATAGACCCTCGAATCAAGACTCGCTGCATAGCATGTCCGCCTGACCCACATCCGGATGAATACTATTGTGCCTGGGAATTTGCGTTGGAGGAGTGATTCTTCTGGACAATGTGCTGTTTGGGCCTGCAGGATATCCAGAAGCCGCTAAGGGCAAAATTGAGCGAGTCTTTGAAATCCTCAGAGAAGTAGGCCTAGATGCACTCGAATATGCGGCAGTTCATGGGCTTAGAACATCTGTGGAGATAGCCCAGAAGATTGGAGAATTGGCAGACAAAAACGGCATTACCATGAGTATGCATGCGGCTTACTACATACAGCTTGCATCAAAGAGTGAAGACATACGGGAGAGGTCCAAAGAGCGCTTGAAGAAGGCTTTGAGATTTGCGCCATTGATGAGAGTGAAGAGGATTGTGTTCCACCCCGGGACTCACGGTGGAATGCCTCCAGATGAGTCATACACGGTAATCAGGGATGCCATTCAAGAGGTCTGGGAGGAAGCAGGACCCAAGGGAGAAGGTGCGGTACTTGCACCGGAGATAGCTGGAAAGATAGGGGCCTTTGGATCTGCGGATGAAATCATAAGACTGTGCTCAGATCTTGAAGGAGTCATTCCAACCATAGACTGGGCTCATCTCTATGCTCGGTCGCAAGGCCGCATAAACAACAGAGAAAGCTACTCTCACATTCTGGAGATGTTCGAAAACGCTCTTGAAGAATTATTCGTCGACAATATGCACTTTCATGTAAGTGGTATAATCTTCACAGAAGCGGGGGAACGTTCGCACAAGCCTCTTGGTGAGTCTTGGGGTCCTGACATCCTACCATTAGTCGAATTGGTCAGCGAGTTGGGCTATAAGCCTACCTTCATATCTGAAACCCCGAATCCAATAACAGGCGCGCTTTACGCGAAGTTCTTACTAGAGGAATTGGAGAAGACTCGACAATGACTGAATTGGCATTCGTGCTTGGAAATAACTGGCTCCTGAGTATGGCAGAACTTCTCGTCCATCTCCAAGATAGAGGACTGGATGCACACATAGTGGACCACTCGCGGAATGCAGTTATTGTGGGGATCAAAGAGAGTCTCAACAATGGACAACTCATCGATATTCAGTCAGCACTCGGTGGCTGTTACAAGGTGGGCAGGGTCATAACAAGATACGACAAGCGGGTTGCTGAACGTGCATTTCCTAGTAAGGGTCGCATTGTAAAGAGCGCACGTCGCGAGCTGATGGAATGCTTTTGGGTTCCCTCGGTATGGCGGAAGCTAAGCAATAAACGCGTCAAATTTGGTGTTAGTACTTACCCGACCATGAGAATGGAAGGAGCGGTTTCTCTCGAACGATTCACACTCGGATTGGATGAATGGATTAAACAAAAACTAGTTGAGCTAGGAGCCAAGAAGGCAGTCTACTATGCGTATGAGGAACCGGACCGCAGAGATGCAAGACGACCTAACACTGCCCTTTGGCCTTCGACCATTGCCAGACACAACCTCCTAAGTCCACCAAATGCAGAGATTCTTGCCATGTTCACCGAGAAGAACCTCTACTTGGCGAAGACCGTGGCCGTATATGACTCCCAACTTCAGAAGTATAGGGACGAAGAACGACCATACATCGCATCTGAAATCACGACTAGCCCTAAGATGTGCAGGACTCTGCTCAACCTTGCAGGAGCAAGAAAGGGCGACACCGTTTTGGATCCATTCTGTGGAAGTGGAACACTGCTGATGGAAGCAGCTCTCTTGGACATGAAATGCATTGGTATTGACATTAACGGGAATGCAGTACAGGGCGCTATCTCCAACCTCAGATGGCTTGAGGGGGAGATGGACGATAAGATAGAGTACAGAATCATCAAGGGCGACTCAAGGAACTTGGAACGACTACTAGGAGAAAAGGTGGATGCCATTGCATTTGAGCCCGACCTTGGACCTGTTCTGAAATCCAAGCCGACGAGAGCAGAAGCAGTAGAAACAATCAAGCATCTGACTAAGATGTACAATGAGGTTCTTCACTCGGCTGTGAAGGTGTTAAGACCCGGGGGTCGTGTGGCCATGACATTGCCCGTCATAAACACCACTCAGGGCCAGATAACTGTCGAACCCTACCTAATCATCCGAGGGACGGGACTGGATATCAGATACTTCCTGCCTTCAAAACTCGTCAAGACGAGCAAGGCAATAAGTCAGAATTTATCCATAAATCCAGACAGAGACCGTCTTCCCGAACGCAAGCAAGGTCAGATTGTGCAGCGCACTGTTTCGATGTTTGAAAGGATCTAGAAGAAGTGTCGTACAACATCATCCAGAATCGCGTACGTTTGGAGCCTCTCGAGGTCTCGTTTCACGTAGGGCATTGCATGATCAAAAATCATCTTTCTGAAAGCGGCCTCTCCAGCAATGCGTCTAGTATTTTCAGTGACAATTAGAAGAATCCCCTCAAGGGAGCCTCTAAGGCTCCTATAAGAGCAATCATAGGGATCTATAGCCAATACATCAATGCCGTCCGGATTGATCTTGACACACTGAAGGTAGGGTTCAGTCTCGACCAGATGGGCGATTTGTTCCTTGAGGTTCTTGAGAAGCTGCCCCCGTTTCTTCTTTGTAAGTTTCACACTGAGAATGGCTTTGAACAGGTGAGTGTAAATCGCAAGACAGTCCATAGATTTACCGGCCACTAGCGATTCATCGGTAACCTCGAACTGCTCAATGATTTCGTCAAGGAAGTTCTCGAACTCCATGAAGGCACGGGGTGCGCCTGTCCAATTGTGGAGGACATTCTGAATGTCACTGTTCGTTGGAATCTCCATTCTGTAGAACTCGGTTATTGAATAATTTAGAAGAAAGCGCATATGACCGACGCGAGCACTCTTGGAGATAGCCATGACCAGTATGATCCAATCGTCGCCATCCCAGACATATCTGCTATTCTCCGTATCAATCATCTGAAGGTCTTCTTGGGAGGCCTCATCGACAAGAATCTTGGTGGCAGATAGAAAAGGTGCAAAGAGATCCATGTCAATCTCAATACCCGTGTAGGTTCTGGCCACCATATTCTTGCCTGACTTTCTCTCGATGAGCCAGACTCCTTGAATGTTGCGACGGGTTGCCAAGTCGGTCCCAATCTCCTATGTACCTTGTCGTTTCCAAGAAAATAAGCCTTTGTCACACCTCATATGGGTCCGGTAACTGCGGAGTTCTTGAGTGTCGATGAAGAATAAAAGAAACCTGGGAGTAACAAGTGTCACTCCCAAAGGAAGTTCCTATTGGTTTTGACCACTCGGAGTCGTACTTATTCCAAGCTTTTCTATCATTTCCTTATACCGATTACGAACGGTCACCTCAGTGACTCTGGCAGTACGTGCTATCTCTAGCTGAGTACGTCTGGAGCCAGTCAGGATACTTGCCACATAGATTGCTGCAGCAGCCATGCCCTTAGGGTCCTTACCAATGGTGAGTCGGCTCTCTTTGGCTTTCAGGAGTATCTCGATAGCTCTTGCTTTTGCCTCTCCAGGAAGATTAAGCTCAGTACCGAATCTGTGCACGAAGTCAATGGGTGAAGAATGCGGAATCTTCAGGTTAAGATAACGCAAGATAAGACGCACACACAAACTCAATTCCTTGCGTGTTATGTGAATCTGGTCTACAATCTCTTCAAGAGGTCGTGGAACACAGTGCACTCTGCAGGCAAGGTACAGAGAAGCTGCGATCATGCCGAGGATTGTACGGCCTCTGGTCAGTCGCTTGCGAAGAGCCTTTCTATAGATTACAGCTGATGTCTCTCGGATTGAGTACGGGATACTCAGCTGAGATGAAATTCGATGTAACTCGGTCATTGCAACCGCAAGGTTGCGCTTGTCAGAGCTATGGACCTTCGTCCTGATCTGCCACTTTCGCAGTCGATGTATCTGAGCACGTCTAGTAGAGGTCAGCTTTCTGCCACTGGCATCAACGTTTTGTCGACCGATTATTGTAGTAAGACCTTGATCGAATTTGCTCCAATCTTGTGGTCCTCCTACACGTTGACGGGCATTCTGCTCATCAGCTGTAAATGCACGCCATTCAGGACCCATGTCAATAGAACGGTCGGATAAAACTAGTCCACAGTTAGAACAGATGACTTCTCCTCTAGAGTGGTCAATAAACACATCAGTAGATTTGCAAGCAGAACAAACATGTCCGGATGGACCTTGTTCGCGCCCGCGTTGCTTTTTTGTCTTTGGATGCTTGCTGGCCAGTCCAATCATCTCCATGCAATTCCCACCAATGTGGAAGGAGCTGCGGTTAGAGCTTTGGGATACCTATGCTGAGTGTTCTACCTGGCGCAGGAAGAACATTCTTGAAACGCGGCTTGTTTGGGGAGTCATTCTTTCGCAAGAACATCATTGCGCAGATAGTAAACGATTATAAGGATTTCCACAATTTATTATGATTTTTGATTGGTCAAATAATGAATAGATGGAATAGGGTTCTGTTAGTTCTATCAAACATAAACTCTATTTAGACAAAGCAAGAGCAGAACTAACGCTTGATTTATGAACACTAGTGGAGCATCATTATCTTAGACGGAGGCTTAGGAAATCTTGACCAGGGAAATCTCTGATTCCAATCCGTGGGGATCGTTGAGGAAAAAACTCACGCATGTCTTTGCAGATGCCGCAGGAGTAGATTCTGATGTCATGGACAAGTTCCTGGAGGTCCCACCCGAGACGGCATTAGGTGATATAGCCTGCACAATAGCATTTCATCTCGCAAAGGAACAGGGAAGGAATCCGACAGTGATTGCGACCGAGATCGTGAAGAAGCTCAACGCACAGGCAAAGGATGACCCTCTTCTGGACCGCGTTGAATCCAAGGGGCCTTACATCAACCTGTTCGTATCTCACGGAGCTCTAGCTGAACTTGTAATCAAGGCTGTACAAAAGCGTGGTGTTGACTTTGGCAATACTGAAGCCTTCAAGGGACTTCGTGCAATGATTGAGTCCCCGGCCGTAAACCCATCGAAACCATGGCATATCGGACATACAAGGAATGCCGTGTTAGGTGACACTTTGGGAAATATCCTTGAGGCGGTTGGCTATAGCGTACTCAGGATAGACTACATCAATGACCTTGGATTACAAATCGCCCAATTGACTTGGAAGTTGATGAAGGAAGGTCAGAAAGACACCGACCAGAAATACGACCACTATCTGGGTCACCTCTATGTTGATGTTCAGGAAGTCTTTGAGAAAGATAAGAAGGTCGAGGACGAGATTCGCGAGGTGACAAGAGATCTCGAAGATTTGAGCTCGGAGGCATCTCGTGTAAGTGGAAGAATGGTCACTGATTGCGTATCAGCACAGTCTCAGACAGCCTATCGTCTAGGTATCTATCGTGATCTTCAGGTATGGGAGAGTACGATTGCACACAGCGGTTTCTTGGATAAAGCGAAAGAAATCATGCTTGGCTGTGACAGTGTGGTCAGACTAGAAGATGGAGAGAAAGCTGGATGTATTGTTGCAAAGCTGGACACGATTGAAGAGTTCAAGGACATGAAGGACCCTAACAAGGTCCTATTCCGGTCAGATGGAACTAGAACATACAGCGGTGCCGATGTTGCTTTCCAGATGTGGAAGTTTAGCATCTTCGAGGACCCGTTCCAGTATGAAGTATTCGAACGGCAACCGAACAGCTGCGATGTCATGAGAACAACTCTAGACGGTGAGAGAAAGGACCTAGGTCGATTTGATATCGTCTTAAACGTGATTGGCTCTGCGCAGGCTCATCCACAGAGACTGATCTACTCCATTCTGGACCTACTAGGCTTCACGAGGGAGAGTGAGAACTCGCATCACATTGCTTACGAATTTGTCGGGTTAGAGGATGTTGACTTCTCAGGGAGAGAAGGCACGTGGATTGGCTATTCCTGTGATGTAGTTCTTGACAAAGCCAAGGAGCTAGCAAGGGAGGAGGTTCATCAGCGTAATCCGGACGAGAGTGACGAGTTCAAGGATCGAGTTGCCGAGAGTGTTGGGATTGGAGCTGTTAGATACCATCTGCTAAATGCATCACCTGACCGCAAGATTACTTTCAGATGGGAAACGGTCCTCGACTTCAATGGAGATGCGGCTCCATATCTCCAATACTCACTTGCCCGAGCATACAGAATAATGGAAAAGACTATTCGCGATCCCCCGAGGAACGCGGACCTAACGCTTCTCTCTGCAGATGTGGAATACGAGCTCGTCAAGGCCATTGCCAAGTTCCCTGAGGAGATTCTGGAAGTAGCACGCAGTTTGAAAAAGGACGTATGGGGGACCAGCTTCGCCTCGAACCGAATCACCACATTCTGTTACGGGCTGGCCAACTTGTTCAGTAAGTTCTACGATTCATCACCGGTTCTGAAGGCAGAGGATGATATTCGGGATGCCCGTTTGTCACTCGTATATGCCTTTGCCGTGACCATGGAGAATTGCTTGAGAATCTTAGGCATTCCAATCGTGGATCGGATGTAGTTCATCCGGATGTTATTCTAGCCGACTCGATGACGACGGAGGGTGAAACCACACTTGTTGTGACTCGTGTGTCATCCCCAATTCGATGAATCCGCTTCAATACTTCGCGCATGTTGATACCCACAAGGGTGTTCTTTACGGGATGACTGATCTCTCCATTCTCGATATAGTATCCCTCGGCCACCATTGCACTGAGATCACCTGTGGTCATGTTTGGACGATCCCATGTGTTCCGAATAAGGACTCCACGCTTTATCTCCGCGACAAGATCAGCCACAGACCCCTTCCCTGGAGAAACAACCAGATTTGTAGTTGAGATTGAGGGAATGCCAGAGTAAGATGGGCGACTGGCGTTTCCAGTGTTCTCCACCTCATCTTTGAACGCAGTGTATGAGTTATGAAGTAGGCTCTTCAGAACGCCTTTGTCAAGAATCTCCTTACGACTAGAGGGGTATCCCTCTGCATCGAAGGGACGGGAACCCAGACCACCGGCCATGAGTGCATCATCTACGATTACAAGTTCGGTTGATGCAATCTCCTCACCAAGTGCATCGGAAATGTAAGACCTACCGTTCTGTACTTCTTCTGCATTTATGGCCCCCCCAAATCCAGATCCGAGAATGGACCCAACTGCTAGAGGACTCAGTACAATCGGCAGGTCCCCATCTTCGACTGTAGAACCACCAAGGTTGGCTAGAGCATTCTTAGCAGCATTGGATCCAATCCACTCTGGATCAATACCTGCTACACTTCTAGAAGCTTGATACTCAAAACTGGATGTCTGATCATCTTCTGTCTTTATTGTGGGATAACTGAAGAGGAAGATAGAGGTAGACTCTGCGAGTCCTTCGACTCCTAGAGAGCTGACGATCCCGCGAGTGGTCGAGCTGGTACTAATCTGTGCCTCGATTGCTGCTTTCGTGGCACCGATCGCTTCCTTGGTAGCATCAACCATTCTGATAAGGAGTTCAGCAGCGCCATCAGAGCTGAGATCCCTTATGGACTGGTCTACAAGACCGGAAACAGACGGATAATCGCTGTCCACAGAAGGTAGCGAAACGAAATCAGGGTCGGGTAGTGATGCCCTAGCAAGTGCGACAGAACGTTCAGCCGCCTCATTCAAGTCATCCTCAATTAGTGTTGTAACGTAAGCAAATCCGATTTTCTTGCCAATAACAGATCGGATACCACATCCCGCGTCCCTACGCTCACTGGCCGTCTTGATGGACCCGTTCTCGACTTCAATCGAGAAAGCGCGAGATGATGCGATGTAGACTTCCGCCTGCTGAGCACCCAGTGCTTCCGCTTTCCTCACGGTCTTTTGAGCAATATCTAGGATTTGCTGGCTCATCCTACATACCTCCCACAGGCATGGACAGAATTCTGGCGTGTGTGCCTCCCGTCATGGTTGGTATGCCCTGTCCTGCTTTGCCGCATGTCCCCGAGTCCATCTTGAAGTCGTTTCCAATGGCATCAATCTTTGGGAGCACGTCCAGAATCTGACCGGCTAGCGAAACATCACGAACCATTGTGGTCTTTTCCCCATTCTCAATCATGTAACCATAGTTGGCCTGAAACATGAACTGGCCCTTTGAAGGCTCAGTGTACCCGTAGTTGAAACCACAGAGCAAGATTCCATCGCTCATGTCCTGAATCATCTCGTCAACTTCCCAGTCCCCGGGTTCCATGAAAGTGTTGCTCATCCGTGGAATGGGAGGATGCATGAATGATTGTGCGCGAGCTGAACCATTTGGTTCCATACCGAGTCGAGTCGCGGTCTCGAGGCTGTGCATGAGCTCGGTGAGAACCCCATTCTTCACCAAATATCGCTTCTTGGTCTTCGTCCCTTCCCAGTCATATGCGAATGAACCTCTCTCGCCAGGCATGGTTGGATCATCACTCAGGTCCAGATGGTCCGGACCCAACGATTCACCCACCTTGTCCTCGAGAACTGTTGTATGAGCAGGCCAGTTGTCAGCTTCACACGCATGACCGAAAGCCTCGTGAACCATGACTCCATTGAACACCGGGTCCATAATGACATCATAGGAACCACCCTTGACGGACACTGAATCAAGAAGACCAATAACCAACCGAGCGGACTTCTCACCGACATGTTGGGGCTCCTCTGTCTGCATCTTCTCAAAGCCACCCTTTGTGCCAACAGTCGCGTATCCTCGTTGCCTGTTTGTCCCATCCTTCGCAGTTGTGAGTGAAAGAATTCTTGGCAAGGAGTTCTCTACATAGATTGTAGTACCAAGTGAGTTGGTAACAAATAGCTCAGTCCAAAGGTCACCGTAAATCGTGCGTGTGTTCACAATCCGCTTGTCAAAGTCCTTTGCTTGGTCATCAATCATCTTCGCAAAGGCAATCTTCTCGTCTACTGAAATATCTGCGAAGTGGCTCTTGACGCTCATACGAACTTTATCCTTGAACGTAGGGCCGTCCAAGTCAAATCTCTCCGCCACTCGATCCTTTGTTGCTACAGCAAGCCTGCCGACTGACTCACCAATTTCGCGCATCCCCGATGATGTGAGATCAGTACACTGTGCAAAGGCCCAAGCACCATTCACAAAGGCTCTGATTCCAGCACCCTTGAGACGAGAAGCAAGAGATTGTTTGGTGACACCATTGCTTATCTCAATGATTGTGGTTGTCGTATTCTCAATTCTTACATCAGCGAAACTTGCACCAGCTTTGAGTGCCGCTTCAATTGCAGCTTGAGCCACATCTTCCATTACGAAACGCTCCTTTCGACGCAAGGCCAAATGAATGTGATATAACTCGTTTGGAT
This sequence comes from Candidatus Thorarchaeota archaeon, assembly GCA_030593165.1. Classification (GTDB taxonomy): domain Archaea; phylum Asgardarchaeota; class Thorarchaeia; order Thorarchaeales; family Thorarchaeaceae; genus JAJRWI01. The sequence continues at coordinate 1,908 of JAUVHR010000043.1, read as the reverse complement.
TGGTCAATTCCCCGGGTGTTTTACACTCTCGAGTATTACGGGGCCAATACTCGGGTTATTTTGGACAGTAGCGCTCGATAATATGAGTCAATAGAGGGGCACCCACATGAGAGAAGACACCTCACAATACTCCTGTCAGATATGTAGCAGTGCAAGGGCTACGCACATGTGTGAGGATTGTGGAGTAGTCTTATGTTTGGAGTGTTTAGAAACCCGAACGAGCAAGTACCACCTGTGTGCCGATTGCCATCATATTCTTGGAACTCCTCTTCCAGGTGAGAAGTTCGAGAGTTGTCCAGAGTGTGAATCAGAGAATCTAACCCTAGGGAAGAAGATTGAAGAAATCTGCCCACGGTGTCACTCTAAACGTACAGGTTCCATTGAGGAGCGGAGAAGACATCTGGCGCAGGATATGCGTCATGCTATCACAGGTCTCCAATATGGTTACATCAAGCTAAAGGAAGTGACAAATCGGCTCCTTTCTACGAAGCGTCTTCTTGTTTCCTTGAGAATGGCCAGCTTCCTTCACTACAAGTGGCTGGAAGACAGAATTGAGGAAACCCAAGACGAAATATTGGCTATCAAGAACAGAATCTCAAATCAAGCCGAGATTGTAGCTAAAAGGATGGCAGCTGAAACAAGGGGCCTAATCGATTACAACACATGGGCGCCAACTCAATTCCCAGTTATTGAGGGCGTTATCAACAGGATGACAGATCTGAGTAGTCAGTATAAGAGGAATATTGACGAGTCGCTTGAAGGAATACGAGCGTCGCTGAAGGACCTAGATCGGCAGCTTGAAGGATTGAATTATTATCGAAAAGAGTTCACAGGATTCTATGATTACGCCGAGTTAAGCGTAAACGAACTTCCTGTGTGCGCCCTCCCAGATATTAGAATAGACGGGAGTGACTTCCTCAAGAACGACAAGGCAACTGGAACACTGTTTATTACAAATATGCGTATTGTTTTCATCGCAGAAACTGGAAGAGTAAGGAAGAGAACGGATGTTGTTTTCGACTTTCCTTTGCTCTATCTCAACGGCTTCGAGGAAGATGGTCGTCTGAGGAAGAGGTTAGTTCTCAAGTTGAAGCAGGGTGACATCAAGATAGCATGTAGCGAACAAACCAAGAAGGTTCTACCGGATTTCGTCGAGATTGCTAAGAAGTTCGACCGTTACGTCCAGACCGACTTGCAGAGAATCAGGAAACTGGAACAAAAGGATGTATCCGCCAGCGACATTAGGATTAAGATTGAAGGTCTGATCCATTCAATATTCTCCGCGAAATCATACGAATATGATACTGGTACGCAATCCCCCGGCCGAGATTATGGTTACGCAAGGGAACGTGCTCCGAACCCACAGGGCTTCAGGGATCATCTTGGGAGAACAATTGACCGAGTTGCCGCAGGAATGCATCCAGAGAACCCAGATGTAGTTGTACTCAAACGAAATCTAATGGCGTTGGAGAGTGCCATTAAGGAGACCGTTTACTTACTGAGAAGTAGTCGTCTGGTTGCAGAGGATTTCATCAGACGTTACCGTGGTCTGATGAAGGATACATACCATACTAGAAAACAGATTGAACATCTTTCAAGAGATTTCAGAAGGAATCCTTGGTAGTTCAAACTCCAAGCTCCTTTTCCAAGGACTTGATTGCCTCTTCCAGTTCCTCAACCTCAGTGCGTGGGCGACTAGGTACTTCAGCTTCTGATACTCCTGCAGCAGCATCAATCTCTTGCATCGCTGCGGCTACATCTTCAGAGGTGACATCAGACATTGCAGAGTCAAATGTTTCATCAGCTATGCCGGTTTCTATCTCGAATTCCTCAAGGCGTCGCGCAATCTCATCAACATTCTCAACTACCTTTGCGGCATCTGTGGCGTCTCCAAGAACCCCCAATATC
>JAUVHR010000152.1 GCA_030593165.1 Candidatus Thorarchaeota archaeon | reverse complement strand
TTCGTCGTGGCAGAGTGGTTTATCAGAGCCTGGCAGGCTGGAGAGACCTCCCCGCTCGATATCCTGAGATCCGAATAGACAAGCCTAAAGGGAAACACGCGTGTCACATACTACATGCGCATCATTACATCTCACTTCGAGGAAGCCTCGCCTGAACACACTGAGGCAGTTCTAGAACAGGTGCAGGAGTCCCTTGAGGCGAACCCTGAAATTGAAACCATACTTGTTGCAACAACCGAGGGCAGTACAGGACTTGCGGCTGCAAGGACCTTCAGCTCAATGAACGTCATCGTGGTGACTCATCAATCTGGTTTTCTGACTCCAAATGAGAATGAGCTTCCAGAAGGGATGCACGAAGCAATCACAAAGAGTGGTGCAACGGTTCTGACTTGTACTCATGCCTTCGCTGGTATAGGTCGAAGCCTGAGGAAGTCGTTCGGTACATGGTCGATTCCAGAGATTTTTGCGATAGCCTACCGTACATTTGGCCAAGGCACTAAAGTCTGTGCGGAAATCGCCATGATGGCTGCAGATGCGGGCCTCGTCCGTGTTGACAAGGATGTAATCTGCATAGGAGGCACTGGACGTGGAGCAGATACTGCTTGGGTTGTGAGACCTGCGTACACGAGCAGCTTTTCGGAACTCAAGATGCGAGCCTGCATTTGCAGACCAATCGAGTTCTAGCCAAAAACGTCCTCGAAGCGCTTGAGGTACTCCTTCTGCTCTTTCGTTAGCTTCTTAGGTATCTCAATGTTGACGCGAACGAGTTGGTCGCCGTGACGGCCATCATCCGTATGAACACCTTTCCCTTTCATCCGGAACAGAGTGCCTCCCTCCGTTTTCTTGGAGATTTTCATCTTGCTTACCCCCCACATTGTTGGAACCTCTACTTCGCCACCTAGAACTGCAACTGAAAACGGAATGTCTGTTTCGAGGTACACATGTAGACCTCTTCGGATGAACTGCTTATGAGGCTCAACTTCAAAACGGATTATCAGATCGCCCGATGGTCCTCCTCTAGGTGCGGAATCGCCGCCTCCCCTAAACCGCTGACCCATTCCATCTTCCACTCCTGCGGGAATTGGAATTTTGACCTCGATTCTCTCGGCCTTGAGACCTGAACCCTTGCACTCAGAGCACGGCGAGTCGACAATTTCTCCCATTCCACTGCAGGTTGGGCATTCTGTCAACATTGCGAAAAATCCTCCCATGGATGCTTGGATCTGACCTCTTCCCCTACATCTTGGACATGTACGTGGTTGCGAACCAGGAGTTGCACCTGAACCTCCGCAAGTTGTGCAGTGAGTTCTGTGTTGGAATGCAATTTCTTTCTCGGTGCCAAAGAACGCCTCCTCGAATGAAAGCGGAATTACTATTCTCAGGGTTCTGCCCTGTGGTCTGGATGATCTCCCTCGTCTACCGCCAAACCCGAAACCTTGAAAGATCTGGTCGAAAAATGACCCGAATCCGTCCATGCTTACACCTTGGCCGTCTGTTGTGCCATAGCGATCATAAAAGGCACGCTTCTCAGGATCACCTAAAACCTCGTAGGCTTCGTTGATTCGTTTCAGCATTTCCTCGGATTCATTATCACCGGGATTCCGATCTGGGTGGTACTTCTTGGCCAAGGCTCGGTAAGCTTTCTTAATATCATCTTGAGTGGCGGATCTGCTCACTCCTATGAGTTCGTAGTAGTCATCCACGGCCAAGACATATCCCCCATACGGCAACCGATTACTCTAAGTCCTCGAAGTCCACATCGACAGCATCGCCATCATCGGTACCATCTGTTTCTCCTGATGGTGCGCTTGGGCCTCCTGCAGCAAACTGACTAGGGTCAACGCCTGCTGCGCCTGGCCCCTGTGCACCATAAACTTTCTCAGACACTTTATGAAGAGTTTGCTCCAGTTTATCAGCCCCGGCGTCGATATCTTCGAAGTTCTCCGCTTCAATAGCTTTCTTGAGGACCTCGGACGTTTGCTCAACCTCCTTCTTGAGGTCATCGGGAACTTGTTCCCCAAAGTCTTTCAGCATTTTTTCTCCTTGATAGATGAGATGTTCCGCCTTCACCTTGGACTCGACCTGAGCCTTCCTTTTCAGGTCCTCCTCTGCGTACTGCTCAGAATCTTTAACCATGCGCTCAATGTCATCCGAAGAGAGTGATGTTGTAGCGGTTATTGTAATAGATTGCTCGTTTCCAGTCTTTAAGTCCTTGGCCTTCACACTCGTTATGCCATTTGCGTCGATGTCAAAGGTGACCTCGATTTGCGGCACTCCTCGTGGAGCCGGTGGTATTCCATCGAGTTTGAACCGTCCAAGGGTCATATTCTGGTCGGCAAGTGGTCTCTCTCCTTGAACAACATGTATGTCCACCGCCGGCTGACTGTCAGCTGCTGTCGAGAAGATTTTGCTCTTCTTTGTTGGAATCGTTGTATTGCGCTCGATCAAGGCTGTCGCAATTCCGCCCTCTGTTTCGATACTCAACGTGAGTGGTGTGACATCAAGAAGAAGAATCTCTGTGTCTCCTGCAAGAACTCCCGCCTGTGCAGCCGCTCCCAACGCGACAACCTCATCTGGGTTAACACTCTTGTCACCTTCCTTCCCAAACATGGCGCGGATGATATTCCGAACCATTGGCATCCTAGTTGCACCACCAACCAGCAATACTTTGTCAACCTGCTCAGGTTCTAGCTTGGCGTCTGCAAGAGCTTGTCTCATAGGTCCGATTGTTGCCTGAACGAGATCCTCAGTCATCTGCTCGAACTTGGCGCGAGTAAGCTCAATGTTGATATGTTTGGGGCCCGTGGAATCTGCGGTAATGTACGGCAGGTTGATTGTAGTTTCCATTACGGTTGTCAGCTCAACCTTTGCTTGTTCCGATGCATCTCTGACCCGCTGCATGGCAGACAGGTCGCCGGTAATGTCCATGTTGTTATCAATGTTGAATCTCTTGACAACCCAGTCTATGATTCTGTCGTCCCAATCGTCACCACCAAGCTGTGTGTTGCCGCTTGTTGACAAGACCTGAAGGACCTCTTCACCTATTTCTAGAATCGAAACATCAAACGTACCACCACCAAGGTCGTATACAAGCACTTTGGCTTCTTCACCCTTGTCGAGTCCATAGGCAAGTGCTGAGGCAGTAGGCTCGTTCACGATTCTAAGAACCTCTAGACCTGCTATTGTCCCTGCGTCTTTGGTGGCCTGTCGTTGACTGTCGTTGAAGTAAGCAGGTGCCGTGATAACTGCCTTCACAATCTTTTCTCCCAGAAACGCTTCTGCATCATTCTTGAGCTTCCTCAATATCATCGCAGAGATTTCCTGCGGCGTATACTCTGTATCGCCAATCTTCACCTTGTAGTCTTGTCCCATCTTGCGTTTGATGGATCTGACGGTGCGCTCAGGCATAGATACGGCCTGTCGCTTGGCCAACTCGCCAACAACTACCTCACCCTTTGGAGTGATTCCAACAACTGATGCTGTTAGGCGCTGTCCTTCTGCATTAGGAATTATGGTGGGTTTACCTCCCTCCATGTAAGCAATGCCACTGTTGGTGGTTCCAAGATCTATTCCAACTATCTTCGTCATTTCTACTCACCTTTTTCTTTCGGGTCTGTTTCCTCTGTAACATCTACTTCTATGGCAGAAGGTGTTTCATGCCTGTTGACAACGACCAGTGCAGGTCTAAGGACCTTCTCCTTGATCATGTATCCTCTCTGATACTCCTGCATGACTAGCCCGTCGGGTTTGTCTGGATTGCTCTCCTTGTCCACTGCATGCTGGTAGTACGGGTCAAACTGTTTCCCAATCGATTCAATGGGACGTACATCTTCTTGGCTGAGGATCTTCATTATCTGCTGTTCAATGGCCACTATGCCTTCCCTTGCGGCCTCCGAATCGTGGTCAAAGTCGACTGCAAGCGCTCTCTGGAGGTTGTCCAGCACTTCCAGAACCTTTAGAATGATTCCCTCGCTGGCGAACCTTGCCGCCTCGGCAAACCTTGCGTCCATTCTTTTGCGGAAATTGTCAAACTCAGCTTGTAGTCGAACCAACCGTTCCTGAAGATTGGATGTCTCCTCTTCGACAGGTATGTCGAAAGGCTCGGGTTCATCTCTTTCATCAGCATCTACAGGAGTATCCTCTTCCATCTTGAATTCGTCTGGGTGTTCTTCCATTTTTTGCCACTCTGCCTATCCATAGATGACACTGATTGACAACCACACACAGAAGCATGCCGAAATCCTGTTTTCGGGGAGGGATGCAGATTTATGAACTGCAAATCCCCCGGTGACTCCTGACCAGCACCCCAGAATTCGAAGAAAAACCTTTCGACATACCCATTCGCATTTCAAGCATTCTTATTTTGAACCGAAAATGTCATTTGACTCCTTGCACGGGTTTCAAATGCAATGACCGACCTCTCTCCGATTGAACTCGCCAAAGAACTTATGAAGTCCTCCTCAAGGATATCCGCTCTGACCGGCGCTGGCATCAGCGTTGACTCGGGTATTCCGGATTTTCGTTCTGAGGGCGGGCTATGGACTAGGTATGATCCTCATGAGTACGCAACGTACGAGAGCTTCCTAGACGACCCCTCGAAGTTCTGGACCATGGGTAAGGAACTGGCTAAGTTGTTCATCAAGGCCATACCGAATGCAGGACACAAGGCTCTTGCAAATCTCGAAGAGGATGGGCGATTAATAGGCATCATCACACAGAACATCGATAACCTGCATCAAACGGCAGGGAGCAAGAAAGTCATTGAGATTCACGGCAATTACTTGCGAGCATTCTGTATGGAGTGCAAGAAGGAATATGTCGGCGATTCCATTCACAAACGCGTGGCAGGCGGAGAGGTACCTCCTCTGTGTGATGATTGTGGTGGTGTGCTCAAGTCCGAGGCTGTTCTGTTCGGCGAACCATTGCCTGAGAGTGCCATGTCCGAGGCAATCGAGGTCTGCAGGTCAACGGATCTTATGCTGGTTATCGGGACGAGTCTAACGGTCTACCCGGGTGCATACTTACCTCAATTAGCAAAGACATCGGGTGCAAGGATTGTCTTAATCAATCTAGAAGGCACAAATCGAGACCACGTTGCGGATGTAGTGATTCGTGGAAACGCATCAGAGGTCTTGCCAAGTATTATCTAGTCCGCGTTCATCACAACTGGACATAAAAACGATGTCAGAACGAGCGACCAGAAACTGAAGGTGTACTCTTGCGTACCTCTTCATCATACAGAGTGATGTCTCTTCTCGGTTGTATTCTGACCTGTCTTCCTGGTGCTGTCTGCACTACACGAACGCCCAGTCTATAGCACTCAGCCCTTAGAACTGCTAGGGGTGGACTGGTCCAGTGTGTCACATCAATTACTTCTGAGAAGATAAGGTCGCGGATGACTTTCTTGAACCGAGGTGCCATTTCCTCAGAGAGCACCTTGGCGATTGTTGTGAGGATAATCCTGCGGCGTGCTTCATCGACTTCTCTGTAAACTCCTAACAGTCGTTCAACTGCTTCGTTTGTTGCCATCAGTCCGAGTGCATCAACCGCAAGGAACCATTGCTCAATGCAAACAGAGGTTAACAGTGACTCGCAGACCTGAAGGACAATCAGGTCTTTCCTTCTGGCAAGCTCGAGCAAGGAGGGCCCTCTTGAAGTGATATGAAGGTCCGCATTCCCCGCGGTCTTCCTTAGCCAGAGCAAGTCCACATCACGGGGTCTGCATTCTTCTCGAGAATGTGATCTAGTTAGAAGATACAGAGTGGACATAACAAAGAGTGACGAGAGTCTGTAATAAGGTCCCCTGCTGTTAGTCGGCAGGTGATGTTTATATCAAGGCACGGGTGAAATGGTATTTCGAATGGTATGCCAAAAACACTCTCTTCCGTCTTTCGCAAATTCTGGAAGCAACCCCGCCATACTCTGATCCGCACGCTGACAGACCAGAAGGTCGTGGGAGATGCGCTCTGGGAAAAATACTGGAGCAGTGGGCAAGTAGTTAATCCTCCCAGCCTTGAGCATGCCGCGCATTTGGATTCCCTGCCAATAGCCCCTCTCGCAGAGAGCAAGATTCTCAAGATGCTAGATTTCAATACTGTCAACCGTCGGCCTAGAGGGGGAACTCTAAGTGACCAGATTGAATCACTTCTCAAGGAGATAAGTCCGCTTTATGGGCTTCGTCAGAAAGAGAAGTACGCACTCACCTATGCATTATCTCGTCTTATCCACGAATCCCTTCCGCGTGGCACGAGTTGGATGTGGTATCCAGAAGGCGGTGGACCCTTCAGTTTGGCATTATTTGTTATTGAGCGAGCTCTATCACTTTCTTCCAAGAAGGTTCCTTGGCTTAACGTGCTCCTTGATCCCTCCCGCTTCAGCCAACCACTTTGTGAGGCTCCTCTTGTCACAACGAGGCCAGACGGTCCGGTGGCAACTGTTTGGAGTGAATTGTTCTCTAGACTCCGTTTCATGACAAATTCAATGGCTTACGAACCACTACGGGAACTCTGCAAGAAGATTTCCAAGGTTTCAGAACCAAGAGGTGTTCACTGGTCAGATGTTGCGGCTGTTACTGGGGCCGCCCGAAGATCGTCCTACGAGATACTAGGAGAAATCGACCTACTGCTCACTGAACGGTTCTTGCCGAATCTAGGCATGTTTGGCCTCAGATACCGTTTTGTGCTGAACCAAACCGAGCGCAGGCGTAGAGAGCGTCATGATCACAGGGGTGACTCAGTAGTCACGTCACAGGGTCTCATAGAACACACACTCTTTGGGAAGAATCCGGATACTCAGTTTATCTCCATGTATGGGGTTGTCGAACGTATCGATTCAAAGGGTCCCCTGGATGTTCCTGAGGACTGGTTCCAAATTGTTGCGGATCGAGAGCTCATATCTGTTAGATTGGATCTGTTTGACCCAAGTAGTGGAACTTGGAAACCAACTCTTCAGAGTATTCGCAAGAAGCGGTCATCCAGTTGGTTATACCGAGAGAGCCCCGTGTCAAGACGGAACAAAGTCAGTCTCAACAAGAGCAGAGCCGAGATGCTAGGAGTTCTCTGGGCGCACAGAGGTTCGCCTTTGTCTAGAGCGAGGCTTATCAGCATGCTTGGATTCAGCAGGATAACTCGTATTGAAGCCTTTTCGAAGCTGACCGAGTCTTCTCTATTCAATGTCCTCTATTACCCCGCCATTGAGTACGCATCCCTACCAGAACTCATCGTTGTTGCCGGCAAAGCAGATTCGAAGGCCACGGCTGAAAACTCTCTGCAGTGGTTAATGTCATCCTTTCCCTATGTCCATATTCATTCTTCATCGTCTGGTGGAGAATTCGTTGCACGAATCCGGATTCCAAAGGCAGGAGGGACAGTGTATCCTCACGGAATCCAGAAACGTCTAGACGATTTCGGTGTGATGCATTCAATCGGAGTTGCAAAAC
>JAUVHR010000261.1 GCA_030593165.1 Candidatus Thorarchaeota archaeon | reverse complement strand
AACCCCACAAGAGGAACGTGTCCCATTGAGTTCGAGCCACCACTGATGAGAACACCTTCACCCCCCAGTTCTTTAACCTCTGCACATCGGTTGAAGAGAGCGTCAGGCGTCAAAGTAGGCTCCATCCCTTTCAAGAGGCGTCCATCGCAGTGCTCGCACATAAGAGAGCATGCAGTTCCAGTAACACTAAGGGAGATGAAGTTGGAAGATCTGCGCTGTCGATGATCTTTGATTCTGTAAGGGTAGACCGTAGGACTGAAGCAAAACAGCGAATCACCAAATCGTTTTCTCCGTGATGCGAAGCCCTCATGCATCCAGTCACCAAGCTCCTCAGTAGTGGCATGCATAATGGACGGACCATCGGAGAGAATGTCGAAAGCCAACTCTCAGTCACTTTGATACCTTCAGATGGCATCTGATATTAGACTTGCGATACGGTGGAAACGTACAAGTACACCGCAGCTTCTCGAAAGTCTGTTACTCTACAACAACCACTAGAGGGTGAACCATTGACCAAGGTTTCCGTTGAAGGCCTTGACTTATTCTTCAAGGCGAAAAGCGTCGCGATATATGGTGCTTCAATAACGCCGAACAGCGTGGGACAGGCGATAATCCAGAACTTCATCAAGCCTCAGTATGAGGGGAAGGTGTACGCTGTTAATCCAAAGTACAAGCAAGTGCTTGGTGTGAAGTGCTATCCATCTATGCAGGAGGTTCCTGAGCCGGTTGATATGGTTGTAGTTGCAGTCCCAGCTCGTATAACTCCGCGCGTCTTTGAAGACATTGCAACAAATGGGGCAAAGGCTGCGATAGTTGTTTCTGGTGGATTCTCTGAAGTGGGTCCGAGAGGGGCAGAACTGGAGAATGAGGTTGTTGATATCGCTATGAAACACAAGATACGAATAATCGGCCCAAACTGTGTTGGCGTTATTGACACCCATTCTCATGTTGATACATTCTTTCTGCCAGAGTATAGGTGTGGTCGACCGAAGCCAAGCAACATAGCAAACATATCTCTCGTTTCGCAGTCAGGAGCCTTTGCAGCTGCTGTTGCCGATTGGACTAGTGAACTTGGCTTAGGGATTAGCAAAATTGTCAGTCTTGGCAACAAGTGTGATGTGGATGATGACGACCTTCTACAGTATCTAGGTGATGACCCAACGACACAGGTGATTTGTTACTATACAGAGGGATATGATAGGCTAAAGGGTAGGACTTTCTTTGAAACTGCTCAGAAGGTGGCACAGAACAAACCCATCCTTGTAGTCAAGTCAGGTAGAGGAAAACGTGCAAGGGCTGCTGCAAGCTCGCACACTGGTTCACTTGCGGGTTCAGATTGTGTTGCAGATGCGGCATACAAGCAATCTGGCATCATTAGAGCTGACAATTTCGAGCAGATGTTCGATATGGCAAAGGCACTCTCAATGCAGCCGCCTGCAAAAGGCGATCGAGTACTCATGGTCACCAATGGAGGCGGTCTCGGAGTAATGACTGCTGACGCACTTGAAGAACTCAATCTTGCTGTCACTCCTCCTTCGCCTGAGCTTGAAGCCATGTATCAAGAACGTCTTCCAAAGTTCTGTGCAGTACACAACCCCATCGATGTCGTTGGGGACTCCAATGCAACACGTTATGACATCGTTTTCAAAGAAGCCATCAAGAGCGATGAGTATGACATCTTCGTCGTAGGAATGCTGCTTCAGACCCCCAGTTTAGGGATGGATGTCACCAATGTCATTGCCAACCATCAACGTCAGTCAGGAAAGCCATTTGTAGTTGTTTCAATGGGCGGAGGATTTACAACCAAGGCAGGAGAGATAATGCAACTGATGGGCGTCCCAACTTATGCAACAGGGGAAAAGGCCGCACTTGCAGCATGGGCTCTTGCGAAGTACGGTGAAACGAAATACGGCCAGGAATTCAACAAGACTATACGATCTGACGAATCATGAATACGCTAGCCCCTATTAATTCGAGATTCCACTGGATGATGGCGACACTAGCAGGAGATGGGTGGAACGCAGAAATTTCTTATAGTGGAGGTTCACTCAACTTGTAGGAAGTATATCATGAAAGAAGCGAAGAAGATATTCAATGAAGCCCTAGCGGAAGGCCGAACCTTTGTCTTGGAACATGAAGCTAAAGATATCATGAAAGCTTATGGTATCCCAATTCCAGGGTATGCTACCGCCACTACCGAAGATGAGGCTGTGGAGAAGGCCAAACAGATTGGACTCCCAGTGGTCCTCAAGATATTATCCAAGGATATCCTTCACAAGTCAGATGCGGGAGGTGTGAAGATAAACCTCAAGGATGAAGAGGCGGTTAGAAAGGCATTTCAAGAAATTATGGATAACGCCAAGAAATACGGTCAAGAAAAGGGCATTGAGGTTGATTTGAGTCGTGGGGTCTTCATCTCAGACTTTGCAGATTGGGGAACCGAAGTGATAGTAGGAGTCACCCGTGATCCGCAATTTGGCCATGCATTGATGTTTGGTCTTGGAGGCATCTTTGTTGAGATTCTCAAAGACGTTACATTCCGATTGATTCCTATGACTGAGATTGATGCGAGGGAGATGGTGGGTGAGATAAAAGCAGCCAAGATTCTCGAAGGCGTACGCGGAGAGGAACCGCGAGATGTAGATGCTTTGATTCAGATCATTCTAGCCGTGTCGAAAATGATTGACGAAAACCCAGAGATAGTTGAACTTGATTGTAACCCAACAATCGTCTATGAGAAGGGTAAGGGGGCACTCGTAGTGGATGCAAGGATTCTACTTGAGAAAAAGGAATAATAGCTCTACCAACCACTTACAACTCTATTAGTCAAGATGATGGCTCGCTTCACATCTGAGTCGGTCAGTGAGTTCTTTGTCTTCTTGGTTCCCAAAGCTAGGAAGAGTAGTAGAGATGTAAGTCGTGGTACTAGTCGTGAATGCTGTAGGAGGAATTCTCTACTCCCTGCAGAGTCCGCAATCAGAGACTCAAGTCGTCTGCCAATCATGCTCATACGTTCGTCCAAAATTGCATCAGGTTTGAGTGACTTCAAAATCTCGCCCACTGCTTGTTCGTTCTGAAGAAGGTTAGGTGATATACCGGCCTTATCCAGCAGATCCATTGTTCCGAGCACTAGAGAATCAAACTGCTCCTCCTCGATTCTGATAATTCCCTGTCGGGCTGCCTGTAGTTGCATGAGAAACCTGAGCGAATTCGTAAGTATGGCTCGAGTAGCACTAGGAGTTGTAGGGAGAGTCTTGGATAGTAATTCTACATGCGCTGCTTCAATCTGTCCTGCAAGTGAGGATTCTATCCTCTTTTCGGAGGCGGGTGAAAAGCAGACCTCTGCTGCTTTGGGGATGATTGTACTTGTGGCAAGCCGCCTTATGGCGGTGAGTGCGCGAAGGTCATCATATGATACATAGAACAGAAGTACTCGTGTAACATCATACGCGGACTCGAAGTCACTCTCACTTGTCGCACTCCTTCCCAAGTTCTTACAGATGAATGCACTCAACAGTGCCCAAACGGCAACCATTGTTTCGCATAGCTCGGTGATTTGATCTGCGTCTGTGACTCCTTGATCCTCCAAGAACCTAGAAAGTTTCTCTACCGATCCCGTTATTCTACCGAGTGTGTCCCCGCCGAGATGTACCAAAGATGCGCTCTTGATGAATTCACGGGAATCATGGGAGGGAGGCCTTATCACTAATGAAGGGTCCTGACGCGTCATAGTCCACCATTTTGAGGTTGAAGCGAAATGGTCAAGGACATCGATAGCCAGTGTAAGGTCTGACGATTCTGTTACGTCCCTGCCATCAAGATGCGCGGCAAGTCTACTGCAGAATCCCACAAACTGTGTGAGATGACTGGATAGATCTTGGCCGGCGAATACGAGTCCTGAGAATTGATCAACAACTGTCTGAATTCTTGATGGTATGCTATCGTTGAGCTGTGTTTGGATGAGTGCTCTATAGACGACAATTGGGGCTCTGGACACGACTCCTTACTCCTGAAACAGTCAGTTATTACTTTGCATACCTCAATCGGACTAGCTTGTAACGGTGAAACGGTTTCGCCATATAAAGCCGTGTCTGATATCGAAAGACTGTATGAAGGAATCTATTTGCCAAACCGTCTAGAGCGTCGGCCATAGGACCGCAGCGCACGCCATATGTCGATTCTTCTCACAGCAGGCCAATATATCTGTGCGAAGTAGAGCTCTGAATACGCAGACTGCCAGAGCAGGAACCCGGAGAGTCGCTCTTCACCAGAAGTTCGGATTATCAAATCCGGGTCCGGGACACCATTTGTGTAGAGATGCTTTTCTATCATATCCTCATTGATATCCGAAGGATCAAGCGATCCGGCCTCGATTTTCTGCCCAATCGCACGGATTGCGTCAACCAGCTCGGCACGTCCGGAGTATCCGATAGCTACGTTCAGAATGTGTTCGTCGTAGTGTTGAGTTTCAAGTTTTGCAGCATGTATGGCGTCTTGAACATCTTGAGGAAGCAAATCGACTCTTCCGATGGTCTGAATGCGAACCTTATGACGATGAACATCAGGATTGCCAATAACCTCAGCGAATTTTTCCTTGGCAATATCCATTATCACGTCAACTTCAGTTCTATCGCGATCGAAGTTTTCAGCTGAAAATGCGTATAGTGTGCAAACCTTAACTCCGGCCTCCCAAAGAATCAGAAGGACCTCCATTACTTTTTGTGCACCTTTTTGATGTCCAAACCAAGGGGCGTCAAGCCCGTGCCTCCTTGCGTATCGTCTGTTCCCATCCAGAACTAGTCCAACATGTCTTGGTGCTCGCTTCTTATCCAGCTGACGGAACAACCACCACTCGTACAGCCTATAGACAGGACCAGCGAAGTTCAATAGTTAACACACTCTCGTACATGGACCCCTCTGAAATGGATTGTATATAGGCTTAGTGAATGATGAATCAACAAACTGCGGTGGACTAAATCAGCTTGGCTATCTTCTCAGCTGCTCGTCTCATGTCCAGAAATATCAGTCCGAGCTTTGCATTGGCGGTGGTTGATACAGTAATGCAGGCATTCAGTCCCGCTTGGACAACCAGTAGCCAACCATTGACGCCTTTGATATTCACTTGCTCAAGATTGCCCTTACCGAGTTCCATGGCGGCTTTCTCACCCAGAGTAAGCATTGCTGCTGTCATAGCAGCGACCTTTGCCTCATCTACGTCTGT
>JAUVHR010000066.1 GCA_030593165.1 Candidatus Thorarchaeota archaeon | reverse complement strand
CTGTCTTTTCTTCGACTGAGCTAATAATGGCTGTAATATACCTACGAAGGTCATCAGATGGTTGATTCCTGGCAAAATCCATCAGACACATCTCAGGGGGCGTACCTATGGATATCTCACCGAGCATCTGCTGGAATGCTTTGGACAGGTAGGGATGTCCGGATTGTGCAACCATCTCAATAGCATCGAATATCGTGCCGCCGGACTGGAAGACTAGAATGAATTGCTCATAAACCAGATCAGACTCTTCCGACAATCGGAGCTGGTAGCTGTTCATAATCGACACAGGATAGTTTGTTATCACATAGTGGACAATTACCGAGAAAATGAGCGTCAGAGGTAGAGCTATCAGAAGGTTTGTGCCCATTGCATAGAGCAAGAACAAGAGCAGAATAAAGGTGAGTGTGCTGCAAAAGTATCCAGCAGAAACAACACCCACCGCGTTGATATTCATCATGGGGGCCAGAAAAATGACTGCTTTGGATAACTCCGGGTCTTCTTTCATTGATGCAAGACGTGAGAAGAAAGGCATCTTGGAACCAATGGATGAAAGACGCTCGAGTATCACTTTCGCTCTCCTCTCGTTGCAAAGTCAGCCTTGGCTCTCTTAAACTGCACGACTTTAGAAGAAGTCAGTGAGCTTTGATTGGGTCTGAAACTCATGCATGATTTTGCTGGTCTCAATCCAATTCTCCAAGGGACTCCGTAGCATTCCTCCAACTGCTTGAATGGCCTCATCCAGAGTGGAGAACTTCTGAGCTGGATTCAGGAGAGCGCGTCGAGCTATAGAACGAAACCGCCACACCCCCAGTGGAACCCAGATTTTTGGGTCAATCTCCATGAAGACGATAACGCCAGCCTGCTTCCTTTTCTCCACAAGCTGTTCTAGTGCGGGTAGTTTGGTCGCATAATACGCCCCCGCGACTGAAGATGCGTAGTTCTTCCTACCACCATACCACTCATAGTCGATTATCGGCAGGGGATTGGAGCCTGATAGCCAACACTCCATAGCTTCAAACTGCCAAGCGCTGGGCAGAAACAAGAGGATGACACGATTTCCAAGGGCGTAATCCGAATAAACCTCAAAGTCGTTCATCCATGGTAGTCTAAGGACCTGTCTATGAAGCTGCTTTCCGACAATGTCATCCACAGCAGTGATGCTCCACTTTGTCGGTACAAGTTTCCTCCGTTTCTGAACACCAACAAGACCTACCGAGAATAACCGAGTGACATGTTCTTGGCCGATTCCATCATCGAATAAATCCATGATTCCGGTCGTGGCTCGCAGGTCAGTGTCAGAAGTGACACGGTCTACAGCACGAGGAACTTGGGGATTATCTTCAAGGGAAAAGGTGTCAAGTGGAGCAGACGGCCCAATTGGCAATGTGCTTTCAGATATGAAAGAAGTAAATCGAGGTCTCTTGAGCAGTATTGCCTCTGAGTCCATGGGTCGCTCTGAGAGAGCCATGGTCTGAGTCTCAGCAAGAATTCTACTGGGGTCGGCCGCAAGGTCTACTGGCAAGAGTTGCTTTGTTCTGACTAGGCTGAAGCGAAATGAGATTATCTCGTCAATGCTTCTGTCCAACCATAGATCAGGTTGTTCCATAATCGCGGTCTGCTCGCCAAGTATGGGAGGAACAAGAGGTCCTACCAAGACCTTAGGGTATCCACTGTCGCCTACGAAGACCGATGGAGGAGAAGAGCCAGTCAGCGTTAGATCATGCACTGCAGAGTCTATGTCGACAAGAGCCCGTGCGCGCATCACAAGTGGACAGGGTCTAATTCCGCAGAGTGCTCGATGCCCCATACACTTGGAACATACTCTCTCATCGTAAGTAAGAGAAGCAGTTCGTTTGGGTTCAAGGGTGGATTGAGGCATCATTTGTACCTACTTGGACGCAGGCCTTGTTGATAGTTTCCGTATCATACCATGCGCTGAAGTGTATTGTGATATCAGGGAGAGTACACCGAAATTATATCAGTTTGCACATGGAGACAGAAGTTGATGACAACTCGCCGGAAGGCCATAGCAGAACTTATCGATGGGGTGGACTTACCACTTACAGTGCAAGAAATCTGTCAAGCACTAGACATCAAGAGCAGATCGCTTGTAGAAGAGGACCTAGGACACATTGCTCAATCAGTACGAAGAAAGGGAAAGGTGCTTGAAGTAACTCCCGCAGTCTGCACGAAATGTGGTTTCAAATTCAAGGGCCGTTCATCGATGAAGAAGCCCTCCAAATGCCCGAAGTGCAGGTCTGAGTGGATTATCCCACAGCAATATCGGATTAGGCTGAAGTAATCACACTTGGTTTATTCATCCTCAAGGTGAATCCTTCGCTTCAGGCCCGCACCCTCATGCTTGATGCTGATGACTCTGCTTACAACGAAATCAGAAAGCCCGAATTCAGCCTCTTCAACGTACCCATGAATTATTACGCTCATGCCAACACGAGGGAGAAAGCTGATCTTCTCTAGGGTTTTCGCCGAAACGTTGACGCTGTACGTCTTCTGAGTGTCTGGATCCTGAATGACGATAGTAACCGATCCGTACCACTTCCTGGCACTGATTTGCGTTGTACGACTCCTGCCAATTTCTCTTATTATTCCCCTAACAACGGTCATGATTCTTCATCACTCCATGGAGCCACAAGTCGCCCGTACCGTCCTCCGCCGCCTGGGATATATCCCACAGACTTAGTCCTGTATGCCTCAATCATTGTTGCTACACTGGAATCGGACTCACTCAGGTGTTCGATTGGAGTTTCTGTGAGTATATTGATCTCTGAGCCGAAGTTCCTACGCATTTCATCATAAAGACATCGGACTCTCTTGGACGAGCTGGATTTGATTCCAAGTGATGATGTTATGAGGTCAAGAAGAGGAGGGAGGTCCATGTAGGGAGGACGATGTGAAGGGGACTTGCTGGCCCCATCCCCAATCATAAATGCACGGTCTCGAACTCCAAGTCTAAGCGCCTTGCCATCAGAAGGACAACTCACGGACCTTGAATGAATCCCTTTCAGAAGGGCAAGCTCTTCATGCTCATTCTCACAGCTCATATAGATGTTAAGATTGTCGAATGAGGGCGAGCTGCCACCCTTCTCCACAAGCAGCGTTCTTCTGCATGAAGGACAGAACGAGAGGTAGTACTTGCCAAGCCGCGGATTGAGCCCTACGTTCAGAACAGATGTTCGACCCTTCTCACGAAGAATGGCACGTTTCAACTCCAAGAAAGTGGATGACTCCATTCGAAACTTCACAAACTCTCGACCCAGTTTACCCGGAGACGGTGAGTGCGCATCGCTCGATGTTATGAATGTGAGTTGTCTCAGCTCAGAAATACAATCTGCCATCTCTGTGTCAGCTGATAGTCCCAGTTCAATGAACGAAATGAAGCGTGCTTCGGAGCCGTAACATCCTGTCAAGGAGTCGTGTCGCCCTTCACGAAAAATGGACCTGAAAGGAGTGAATGCATGAGCAGGGCCAATGAGCCCACCAACGTCACGAACAAAGCCAGCTATCTCTTCTCCGCGGAGATTGACACGAGGTCTCCCGCCCCATTCATGGTCAATGTTAGGCGAATGTGGTTTGAATAGAGCTCTAAGAGTATCCACGGAATCAAAGTCCGGGAGAAGTATAACATGGTGGATTGACTCGGTATCCTCTATCTCGGCCGAAATTATGAAGGATACACCATCATAAGAAAGTCCTTCTTCATCGCTCTTGAGTGCCTTTCGAAGATGAGCGAGCCACTCAGGTTGTGTGGCGTCTCCAGTTCCCATTATGTCTAGACCTTTCTCTCTTGCACCTAGCGCGATGTTGGGAATAGTCATTTTCTTGCTCACACTAATAGAGTGGTGAGAGTGGATGTGCAAGTCGACTGCTAGCTCCTCCATCTATGAGGACCTCAGATGTTCACAAGAACCTTGGTTGTTGAAGGTTCGTCTGCGAAAGCAAACGCCTCAGCACCTTTCTCAAGGGTGAACTCCTTGGAAATCAATCGCTTCACTTCAATTCGGCCCTTATCCAAGAAGTCAATGGCCCTATCAAAGGAACCTCCACTTGTGCCTTGAATTGTAATCTCTCGGGTCACGATATCAGTTGTGTCAAATGCAATTAGTTTCCCGTGTGTACTCTTAATCGCAATTACTCCGCGACTTCTGACCACTTCGAGAGCCATCGTCACCCCGTCGGGAGATCCTGTCGCTTCGATCACGACACGGGGACCAACTCCCGAAGTAGCATCTCTTAGGGCTTTCTTCCAGTCCGTTTCTTGCATGTTCACAATATTGCTTAAGCCGAGTTGCTTTGCTAGTCCTAACTGCCGTCGGTTGCGACCAATAAGAAAGACCTCCGCACCCATGGCATCGTATACCTGAGAGATGATAAGGCCGAGCTTCCCACTACCTAATACAGCAACAACTTCATCACTCTCGGCAGTTGTGACCTCTGCTGTATGAATTGCGGCCGCGAGCGGCTCAACAAATGTGCCACTCCGCGAATCAATCCCTTCGGGCAACGCGTGGACTATGTCAGCTGGTACGCTCAAGAATTCAGCGAGACCCCCGTCCACAGTATAACCCAGTGATTGCTTAGTTGAACAGAGGTTCGTCTGGTTCCTACGGCAATACCAACACTGGCCGCAGAAAATCTCTGCCTCAGTTGTTACGAGAGTTCCCGGTTGAATCTCAGGAACCGAGCTTTCATGAACAACTCCAGAGATCTCGTGACCCAAAATGAGTGGCAAGTTAGCTTCAATGTGCCCCTTCCAAATTGCAAGATCATCTGAGCAAATTCCCACTGATCTTACCTCTATTCTGACGTTGCCGGGTAGTAGCGGAGGTATTGGAGTATCAGCTACTTGTAGTCCGTCACGTGTTAGTACGAGAGATTGCATGTAGTCACCTTTGTGTGATAATGCACAATCTTCGTCATGTGCGATAAATGCTTCGATGTAAGACCTCAATCTGAAATCGCGGTCCAAAGAACAAGATTTTTGATGAGAGCATTGAACGGTATTAAATGAGTGAGTGATATGGATAAGCCTACAGTCTTGAGCCGAAGATTGGCGTCATCCGAAAGCGAGGTATGGATGAAGTTGGCTGCACGCTCGGAAGGATGGCGTCCTCAAGAAAATGTTCAAGACCTTGTCAAAGACTTCCTCTCTTTCGGAAATGGAATCTGTTTTGTATCTTCTATTGATGAAAATCTCATTGGCGGAACCGCCGTCTACGTGGATAGGAATAGACTAGGGATGTCACTTGTCGATGTCGTCCTGGCCAAGGATTTCAGGGAGCAGTCGCTATACGCACTCGTCAAATCATCACTCCCCTTCTTCAGGAGTGTATCCATTAGAGATATTGATGCGGTCATCTCTGTAACTGAAAATCCCTATCCAAGATTTCCACTAGGAATAGAGATTCCAGTATGGACAAGACCCACTCTTGAGCGGATTGGATTTGCGCAGAAAATGAATCTCTTGAAGGCAGTAGTTCCGCGATTCCCAGAGGAAACTGTGAAACGGGAATTGAAATGGTCACAGGTTGATGACCTAGCATCAATAAGGGAGTTCGTCTGGGACATAAACAGTTTGCAGGGTTTGGACTGCTCACAGCTATGGTATGATTTACACTTGGCTAGCAAGACCAATGCGCTCTACGCGGTTTCACAGGGTGGTAGTATGAACGCTATCATGAGTTTCAGAAAACGGAATGAAGAAGCATATGTTGGGTCCTTTCTTTATGATGATACAATCAGTCCTAAAATAATGGCACAGAGCATTGCTAGCATGTCCATAGATAGCGGAGCAGGCGAAACCTTTCTTCCCCTTGTGGGAGTCCCTCAACGACCAGTACTGGAAGCCATGGCTACCGAGTTTGGATGTTCACTTGATATTTGGGATACGATTCTAATGAGAAAGCTACTATGAAAACACGATGAGGAAGTCAAATGAACTCCATCAAACTCACCACGAAAGGCTCGGGCTTTGCCTTGAGGTATGGTGACGTTAAGTTTTGTCTGGACACAAGTGAACGTGGAGCCACCACACTTCTGTCTCATGCACACGCAGATCATACTGGCACATTGGACAAAGCCATCCGAGTTATTGCGACTAACGGAACCATTGATACATTGAAGGCAAGAGGGGGTACTCCAACTTGGGAACATGTACCGATTGAGTATGGCGATTCATTAATGACCAGCGGTGTCAAGATTTCGTGTCTGAACGCAGGTCATGTACTGGGTTCATCTATGTTCCTTATCACATTCAGAGATGGACTACGGGTCCTTTACACAGGTGATTTCAACGTCGTGGATAGCATTGTTCACAAAGCCGCTCAGTCTGTAGATGTTGATGTCCTGATCACAGAGGCAACTTATGGAATTCCGCGATGGGCATTTCCCGACAGATTAGAAACACATGAGAAGATTGTCAATCAAGCAGACAAGGTGATTGTATCAGGGGGGATCCCACTATTCAGAGCTTATTCCCTCGGAAAAGCACAGGAAGCAATCGCACTCCTTCAGAACAATGGAATGGAAGTAGTCTCTGGCAATTGGAGCATTGACGAAGTTTGCAGGGTCTATAATGAGCACGGCGCGGGTCTCGAACATGTTTCAATGAGGTCAGGTAATATCCGGGAATTACTGGAAAAAGGATGTGCAATTGTAAGCGCTCATCCAGACCACACAATGCGGAACTTGGAGAAGAAGGTAGGCTCAACGTTTGTAAAACGACTCCGAAATAGAATAAGCGAGTACAATCTCTCTGGATGGACTCTAGAGAAAGCGGGAACTGGATTCCCCCTCAGTGCGCACTCTGACTTCAATGGGCTCATTGAGTTTGCGAAAGAAGTGAATCCAAGGGTCGCTTACTGTTTCACAGGACACGCAACGAAATTCGCAGGATATCTTGCCGAAGAGGGCATAAACGCGGTGCCTCTCGAGTAGGTACTTGCCGATTTTCTGAACAAGAGTCATCGTGTGGGAACGTACTAATGCGTCTGTGAAACCTCAATAGCATCAGCTCTCACATCGAGCTCAACAAAAGGTACGATATTAATCTCTTAGGAAATCCCCACTGACTCTATTTTTCAGGGAACATAGGAAGTATTGGAGTCACAACGTAGTCAGTATGATCGAGAAATACTCTAAGACCTTCCTGGATTGCTTCTGCGTTGTCTGTTTCAAATACTGCAAATCCCCTGTTTGCTCCTGCACAGTAATGTGCAGCAAACAGTGTCTTTAGTGCATCTGGTTGTTTCCATGTTTCGAGAATCTTCATTAGTGCCTTACGGTTCTTTGGTTTGCTATGCCATTCAACTAGAAACTTCACTCTCTCACCTCCATTATCACAATTGTCGAATATCTACTCGGGACCTCTAGATAAATCTTCTGACAAAAGATTTGCTCATTATCTCCGACTCCGTCGATAGCAAAGAAACCACAACAGGTCAAGAAATGAGGGAATGAGTGCACTTTGGGCTTCCCAATCTGTCGCCTGAGAACCTAGCTAGGAAGGGTGCGGATGCGAGAGAAGTCATGCAGTGCTTAGAGAGCATCTCTGAGGCTGGCCGTTTGATTGTAAACTTCCTTATAGAGAGGCTTAGTGACTACTCAAGCGTTAAGACGAAACCTATAGAGGCCGAAGGTGTGGTCTAGTGGACTACCTGACAGAGAAAAAACACACAATGCGAGGTGAGAAAGATGAGAATAGAAGCTGAGGAGTTCGTAATCCCTGTTCACGCAGAGTCATTCTTTTCGGTATCAATATCTGGTGAGATTCACGAACGGTTATGCTTCGAGTATCTGGACCCTGATGGACACTACAAAGGAATCACTCATGATGAGTCGCTTCTCGCTAAGGAAACAGAGAAGCTGGCCGCCAACATGCAGTACTACCTCGACAGAGAACGCGTTGAGATCAACTCCCAGAAGGTCAAATCAATTGTCCGCTATATTGATGTGTTTCCAAAAGGGGACAGCGAGGTTGTAGGAGTAGTCTACTTAATTGACTTCGCGGGAAGATTCGTATCCGGAGTCAACAAAATTGAAACATGGCTCGAGGAGGAGGTTGCCCCCTATGATTTCGAGATCATATGGAGATTCCCCATGGGTACGAAAATCGTCGAGATCGATTCACTCCTTGATTTTGAGATCTACAACGATTTCGTCACGTTGTGGGCTCTGGAAGGTGTGGACGTTGGAGGATACGAGAGGATGGAGTTCATCCTACCTGATGAAATTCTGGACACCAGAACCAAGGAGAGAACATAGCTGATGCAGGCAGATGGTCTCATGGTATTCTTTGGTACTGTCTTAATCGGAACAGGCGTGCTGTTCATCCTCCTTGCCATCATGTTCTTCCTTCGTGCGCAGGGGACTGAAAATCCAACTGGGAAGATACAGAGTCGAGGTGTCATACTGCTTGGTCCAATTCCGATTGTCTGGGGGTTCGGTGACAGAGGAAAAGTTCTTGCGGCTGTTCTCTTCGTGGCGATTCTGTCAATATGGATACTGCTAGCTTTCCTTTGATAACTTGAGGAGAAGAGAGTATTACCCCGATAGTACCAAGTCTAAAAGACTCCTCCTGTACTTTGCACTAAGGAGTAACCTGAAATGTTGTTCCAATGTAGACAATGCAGAAAGACCTCTGCAGATATAGACCAAGTTCTGGAAGGTTCTTGTGATTGCGGATGTTCCGCCTTCAGGCTTGTTTCCGAAGAGGACCTCAATTCATCCCCTGAGGTCTCGACAAGAGAGAGTCTTAGAAGAGATTTGCACAGATGGATTGACCTCAATGTCGACACTCTGAGCACTGAGTTGTTGGAAAACATATCTGTCACGTTCCACTGCGATGAACAAGAATAGAGGCTGCAATTAGCCTCACTATTTCTTCTTCGCTTTCTTCTCGGTCTTACCCTTTGGTTTGACCTTCTTCTTCCCTAGAGGTCTCTCGATTAGGGCAATCTGGCCGTCTATTTCAACACCTAGGTCAGTCATGCCCCCGACTGCAGAAATTCGCTTCACCGCATTCAAGTGATGTATCAGTGTGTCCAACCAAGAAAAGACATCACCAGGATACGCCCAGAGCTCGAAGTCATCATGGAGTTTCATGGAGATGCCTAAAGGATTGAGTCCCTCTAGGCGCCTCTTGATAATCCAACGACCCAGCTTGATTTTGCCGTGGTCACACTCGGGATAGTCTCTACATCCGCAATCGAAGATTTTCAGGGTCCATTTCGAAAAGACCTCGAACACCCACTTAGGCAAGCGCGCTGCGCCACCTCCCGGTCGCTTCAAATCTGACAAATCCGTAAAGACTCCAGAAAAGAGGCGTGTGGGCATATGGGTCTTGAAGGCAGTGTTTATCTCGGCCTGCAACCTATTGCTCAAGTAGACACTCTCAAACGGATCCAATGCTATTGCGATGTCCAAAACATCCAGGGTCTTCGACATCCTTAGGACGTCATAGCCCTCACTTGGAGACAAGAACGAAAGGGTTGTCGCACGACCGAGTTCAGTTGGATGTGCACCCTTGTCCTTCACTCTAATCATGTGCTTCCGAACTAGGTGCTTGAGTACATCAGAAGGGGGAACGGTTGCAGAGAGCATCTTGTTGTAGGCTAGAGCAATCGACTTCAGGTCGACCAGACCAGTTGAACATATAATAGCAAGAACTTGTTCTGCCGCTGTTTCTTTTTCGGAATATGGCTCAACATCTTCAACAATGCCTCTCAGAAGCTCAACCGCAATCTCATCCTCGTATTTGTCTTGTCCGCCGTGGTACTTGCGCCCTGGCTGCACAAGGAGATACACCTTTCCGCGATCGTGCTTTCCGAGCCGACCAGCTCGGCCAAGCATTTGCTCAAACTCAGCAGTCGATAGCCAATCTGCACCCATTGCTAGTGACTCAAAAATGACCTGAGAGGCGGGAAGATCCACTCCCGCACCAAGAGCAGCAGTGGTTACAACACACGCATATCTCTGCCTCATAAAGGCACGCTCTATTCGATGTCGATTGCTGTAGGAGAGACCGCCATGATAAACGGCACTTGGCACCCGCTGCTCATGCAGCCAATCTCTCAGAGCTTGAGCCCGGCGTCTAGAGAACGTGAAAATGATCGATTGACCCTTGTTACCTGCGCTGCTGACGTTCCTAAACTCCTCGCGTACAAGTCGCTTGATTATTGACCTCTTGTCATCCTCGCTTCTTGCAAATACCATGTGCCGTTCAAGTGGAACTGGTCTGCCAACGTAGTTCACAAGCTTGAGACCCAGTTCCTTCGCCAAGACCTCAGGTGAGCCTACAGTGGCAGATAGCGCAAGAATCTGAGCCTTTGGGGCATGGAATCTAAGGCGCGCCAGAAGCCCATCAAGTTCCGGACCACGCTCTGGGTCAGACAGATTCTGAATCTCATCAATGACCACAGTTCCGATCTCTCCAAGGGCACCAACGTTCCCCAATCGAAAGATTAGATCGAGCGCCTCGTATGTAGCACATACAATCTGTGATTTTGATACATCGGTGTCCACGATGATTCTTCCTTCATCGCCAACGTCAAGCCGCGACATCCCTACTTTGATGCCTACGCGAATACCCAGCTTCTTGTAGCGACGACGGAATACCTCATACTTCTCGTTTGTTAGGGCAACTAGGGGAGAAAGGTAGAGCATTTTCTTCCCTTCTAGGACCTTGGGGACGCCTGCCATCTCAGCCAGCAGCGTCTTTCCCGATGAGGTAGATGAAACAATCAGTAGACTGGATCCCTTTAGAAGACCTGCTCTTATGCTCATCTCCTGAACAGGAAGAAGTGTCTTGAACCCCTCTTCGGCAAGCAATTGCTTCAACTCGTCAGGCAAATCAAGATCGGTCACTCCTCGTCCACCCTGCTGCTCACTAGTGGTCAAAGTATCGAACAGAGTAAGTTCGGGGTTTCTTGTTGGGTCAAAGCCGGGAGCCAACATGTGTAGCATTCGAGGAACTGACTTGATTCGTGTTAGCTGTTTCTCAAGTTGCATGATCATGGGTTTAGAGAGGTCAAAACCCAAGTTCTTAAGATCAATTCTCAAGTCGCTCTGTGCACATGTTGTGCATGAGACCTCAGTTTCTGAAACCTTTATGGCGTTGCGTCGTGTTAAGACTGTTAAGCGATTCTCTCGCAGACAATGTTCGCAGACGGCAACGACCTTTGGCGATTGTGCGTTGTTACGTTTCAAGAAGTCCTCAAGCTTGTCAAGAAAATCCGGTTTGTGCTTGCGGGGTATGATTATGGCTTTGGCCTTTCGAAGGATTTCCTTGAACTCTTTCTCTTGATAGTACGCAGGCTTATTGTACTTGATGAACCATGCCCGTCGTATCTCTAGGAGTCCGTTATTCCTCAGACCCCATTCAATCAACCCGCTTAGATATGCTCTTTGACGATCCCTTAGCACATCCGAGTAGAGCTCCAATCGTGTTTCAAGGTCTGACTTGGAGGAACGCAAGACTAGACAGAATGGCTTTGATAGTCGCCTCTGAATATCTGCATGGGCTACCTCCATAAGTTAGTCCTCTCGTGCACTCGTGATTTGGTTAGGCAAAGACTCTTCCGGTCAAACCATATGCTAAGAGTTAGTCATTGTATATGAAGGAATCCTCATTCGATGTGACAAGATTGAATGTTGCGTCGTATTCCTCTTCAAATGCGGCAATCCCAGTCTTTTCAGATTGGCCGAACTTCTCTACAATTGTCCAGTCGCTCATTGTTTCTTGGTCCTCAAAGGCCGCAAAACGATTATCATTGACAGCCATGACTTTCGAGAGTGGAGCACCTCGATAACGTCCACGGTTGTAATACTCCAGAAATCTTCTGTAGAGCGGACTATTTGTTCCAGCCAATATGAACTTGGCCCGTTGTACGCCTGAAACATGCGAGATTGAAATCTTCGCGATTTTCTCCGAGTAGTAGGCTGTTTCCGGAACACTGGTGTCTTGACTGACTTTGACGAGTGGATCCACTGCAAGAACATTGCCCCTCTCGAATATCAGACTGCGAATCACAGCGTAAATCTCCTCAGGCTTTGATGCTGAGAGCGGGTCAATCACCTCAGGATTGACAATATCAACGAGCGGTAGTGGCTCATCATACCTCAGGTCAGTAGGATTAAAAATCAGAGCAGATAGATGTTCCAAAATTTCGATTCGTCTTGAACCACTCTCTGCCACGCCCTTGAAGACGCCAGGCCCAATTAATGCTGAAACAACTCGGTCACCTCTAATGATGGACCAGAGCTGCCTGGACACTATCAAGAGCTTGCCTTTGACATCTGTGTCTCGTAGTACA
>JAUVHR010000303.1 GCA_030593165.1 Candidatus Thorarchaeota archaeon | reverse complement strand
CACACTCATCTCATATGATACTAACCTCGATCCAATTCCATGGTTATGTGAAGCATATGATGTCAGTACAGATGGTCTTGAGATCACCTTCACAATTCGAACTGGAGCTGAGTGGCATGATGGCGTACCTCTTACTCCTGATGATGTCGCATTCACATTCGAATACCATCAAGATGCATCTGAGGATGCTACCAGTTGGTCATTCATGCAACACATGACTAGTGTTGCTGTTGATGGTAATGATGTTATAGTGACAATGGATACACCCTATTCATTTGCACTGCAGACTCTGGGTGAACTCTACATACTACCAGAACATGTTCGAGATGGAGTCGACGCTGACGATGCTCGTTGGGATGATGCGACTAATGTAACAGCTCATACTGGTTCTGGTCCATTTATGTTCGATTCAAGGACTCCTGATGAGTTCACTGAGCTTCACAAAAATCCCAATTGGTGGGGTGCTGACAATCCAAATATTGGACAAATACCAGCTATTGATGTTGTCCGAATTGATGTCGTAAGAGGTCAGGATGCCAGGATTCTTGCTATGAGAGATGGTGAAGCTGATACTGAGCGTTACGAGGTGTTTGGAGCTTATGTCCAGACTATTCTCAACGCTCCAGAGCTTGACTTAATCACTGGCGTAACTTCACAGTGGGACTATGTTCTTGGATTTAACATGACCATTCCAGGAATCGATGACCTTGATGTAAGAAGGGCTATCAGCCTGGCAATGGACCGTCAATACCTAGTCAATGTTGGTCGTCTTGGTTTCGGAACAGCAACAAACAGTACAATTCCTGCTGAATTCTATCCAGCACTTTGGGATGAGTCTGGAGTCTTTATCGAGGATGTTGATTTAGCAAATGACATTCTTGATGATGCAGGCTACTTAGATGTGGATGGTGACGGCGTCAGGGAGTTCCCAGGTGTTGCACCACCAGCTGCAGGACTTGATCCTTTACTCATCGTAGGTATTGGAGCAGGAGCATTGATTGTTGGTGTACTCGTTACATTCCTAATAATGAAGAAGAGAGGGTAAGCAATACCCTTTCCCCCCTTTTTTTGCTTTAATGCAGTATTTCAGATTCCAAAGGCATCCTACGCAGTTCGATACCCTTTAATCTCCCAATTACTTGATTTTACGAAAGAGTAGAAAAGGAGAGAAATATTTGCCTTCCAAAGATGGTTCAAAGCCCGGAAGATACATCCTTCAGAGAATTGGACAAACAATTCTGGTTTGGTTTCTTATAGTGACGTTGAATTTCTTTCTCTTCAGAATTATGCCAGGAGATCCAAGAGCTTCACTGATTTCTGAACGAATGCCCCCTGATGTTCGTCAAAGAATTGTTGAACGATTTGGTCTGGACCTTCCAATCTTCAATCAGTTTGTTCTCTATATCACAAACCTCTTCCAAGGTGATATGGGTGAGTCATTCTCACACTTTGGGGAAGCTGTTTGGGTGACCATTTTTGGACATAGATTCATGAACACAGCTCTGCTCATGGGTGCCGCACTCTTCATCTCCATCACAATTGGTATGATAATGGGTGTAGTAGCAGCATCCAGACGAGATTCAAAGACAGATACGGGTTCTACAATCTTCTTTCTAGTTGCATATAGTATTCCTGTATTTTGGATTGGACTCTTATTACTCCTATTCTTTGGTTTTCACTTTGATCTTGTTCCTATTGCCGGAACGATAACGCGAGGGTATACGCATACGAATTTCTTGGATTATGCTCTGGATTATGGGTGGCATATGATCGGACCAACGCTTGTATTAACGCTCTCATTCATTGGAGTATTCTATCTCATAATGAGAGACTCAGTGCTCGATGTGTTTACACAGGATTACATGCTTGCTGCACGAGCCAAGGGCCTGAAAGAACGTACTATTCTCTACGGACACGCTATGCGTAATGCAATGCTACCTATGGTGAGTGTTATAGCTGTTAATATTCCATATTTGATAAGCGGCGCCGTAATTACAGAGTTTGTTTTCAGTTGGGAAGGATTGGGGCTTTTGACGTATGATTCCGTACTAGCAAATGATTTTCCTGTGCTTCAAGGCATCTTTCTTTTTCTAGCGACAATTACAGTATTAGCTAATCTCATAGCTGATTTACTGTATCTATATCTTGATCCAAGGATTCGATACTAGGAGGTATGAGGATGCAAGACGATTCTAGTTTCACTGAAACAGTTTCTGAGCTTGGAACAGGAATGACAATTAGAGAAAGACTTGACATTGAAGGCAAACCACTTCATGTTGTCATAATATCCTTGGGTAGTTTTTTCCTCTTATCATTTCTAGTAATCATTGGAATTGATATCTTCGTCGATTCTCTTATGTTTTGGTTTTCTCATGTTATTGCCGGACTGGATGTTATCACAAGCACACTTTTCACAGTTGCGATACGAGTTCTGGGGGCAATATTACTCATCATGACCCTCTGGATAGGATTCCTAGGCAAACCACTCTATGAGAAAAGACCTGCAGAAATTGTTTTCATTGTGTTGAAACTGGCTATAATACTATTACTATTGATGGCTGCAAATATCGGTATTGCCATAATAACAGCATTTGCATTCTTCTTATGGAATCCTCCCCAACTTGCAGATTGGGATGATCAGATGATGTCCCTTTATCGACTTACTGTTGTTGGAATTGTTGGCATCATTCTGTTACTCGAGATCTTTCTGACTGAAAGTGTAATTGGTGCAGACATTCTTCCTTCAATAATGACAGCTTCACTTGCAGGTTTTCTAAATGCAAGTGGACTCTCTTGGCTGATATTGAGCGCATCCTTCATTGTATTCCCTCTTTACATCTTCTTACCAAGAATACTCATGGTAATCTGGAGTATGCGGCGTGGGATTGAAAACTTCTGGATTGAATTCGTACACCACAAATTGGGGCTTTTTGGATTCTTCCTAATTGCATTTATTATACTTCTTGCCCTATTTGCTCCGTGGCTTGCACCAGAGGGGAGTATGTACCACTGGACTTATACAACACACGACATGAGTCAATGGTTCTTACCGCCTAGCTGGGAACACCCCTTAGGCACTAATCATAATGGCGCTGACATATTGGGTCGTGTGATTTGGGGCACTCAAATATCACTGTTAGTTGGTCTTACTGCAAGTGTTGTTGCCGTAACAATTGGAACATCAGTTGGACTCCTTTCTGGTTACTATGGAGGTCTCCTAGATTCAATCTTGATGAGAATCACTGATGTCTTCCTTTGCTTACCTACTCTTCCTTTGATGTTGATCTTCCTCATGTTCTTTGGAACGGGTCTCCAAAATGTCATTATAGTTATTGCAATACTTGGATGGACCGGCACTGCCAGAATGGTCCGAAGTGAGGCGCTCAGCTTAAGAGAACGACCTCTTACAGAAGCTGCTCATGCAATTGGAGCATCGGATTCCTACATTCTATTTCGACACATTTTACCAAATACTCTACCATTGATACTTGCAAACGTAATTATTGGAGTTGTAGGTGCAATTCTAGGTGAAGCTGGAATTTCTTTCCTAGGTTTCATGCCAATCCATGGTCAACCTAGCTGGGGAATCGTGCTCTATTGGGCATCAAGAAAGGCAGCTCTATCGAACGAGCTATGGTGGTGGATTGGACCTCCGGGTATTATGATTATGTTGACCGCAATGGGATTTGCATTTGTTAGTCATGCAGCTGACAAAGTGGTAAATCCACGACTGCGAGGGAGGAGATGAGTAAATGCCAATGCTTGAAGTTCAGAATCTATCAACCTACTACTATCTAGGTGGGAGACCTGTCAAAGCTGTTGAGGACGTTTCCTTCACCATAGATAGAAAGGAGACTCTTGGTGTTGCTGGAGAATCCGGGTGTGGTAAGACAACAACTGCATATAGTGTTATGAGAATTCTTCCGGAAAATGGTGAAATTGTAGCGGGTCGTATACTCCTTGATGGTGAGGATTTGACAGCAAAATCGGAGGAAGAGATGCGTCTGTTAAGATGGCGAAGTGCATCAATCGTATTCCAGTATGCTATGAATGCATTCAATCCCGTTTTGAAAATCGGAAAACAGATCATAGAAGTGATGAGGGAGAAGTATACTATCACAGAAACAGAAGCTAAACAAATGGTAGCTGATCTCTTCAATGAGGTAGGACTTGAACCAAAACGAATGATGGACTATCCCCATGAATTTAGCGGTGGAATGCTTCAAAGAGCGATAATAGCTCAAGCCCTCTCATGTGATCCTAAGATAATCATCGCTGATGAGCCTGTGACAGCACTTGATGTTGTTGTACAAAACAAGATCTTGGACCTTCTTCGGACTCTGCAGGAAAAATATGAACTTGGAGTTCTCTTCATAACTCACGATTTGTCGGTGGTTGCTGAGAATTGCGACAAGACTGCAATCATGTATGCTGGAAATCTCGTTGAGATTGGTACTACATCTGATGTCTTCAAACGAAGTCTACATCCATACACAGACAAGTTGATAGGTGCATTTCCAAGTATTAGTGGACCTAAGAAGCGATTGAAGTTCATTCCAGGAGCCCCACCAAACCTACTAGACCCACCCCCTGGATGTAAATTCCATCCCCGCTGTCCTTT
>JAUVHR010000358.1 GCA_030593165.1 Candidatus Thorarchaeota archaeon | reverse complement strand
ATCTATAGTGACCTGGACGTGGTTCATAGACCACTCCAGCGTCCTTCATCTTTGATAGAGTCTGTGCAGCTTCGTGAGGTTCTACATCAGCTTCGCGTGCAATTTCTTTTAGTGTGGGACCCAAATCTCCACTCTTTCCAGTGTTAAGCTTTCTTAGTGCACGCCAGACCTTAGTGTTGAACTTGTGAATCTGCGCGCTATCACCATACTCTTTCCGGGTGTCAACCTTGAACTCAGTCAACTCTAGAAACTCTTTCAAAGCAGGTTCTAGAATTCTGTCCCAAGAGGACTTTAGATCCTTTGCTGTTATTTTTTCCTTCCAAGCAGCACAAGCGCTAGAACGAGCAAGACGGAGTGCACTCAGTGGCCGACCTAACGTGTCCGCATCTAGAATAGATCCTCGACTAAGAGATGAATCATCGAGCCCAAAACTGTCGCGTACAATCTCCACAAGGATATTGCTCCGAGTCTTTGCTTGATTCCAAAGGGCAAGAAACCGCCCGTGGATGTCAGGTAGTTCCTCCGCTCCTCTCTGGATCAATCGGACAAGAGATTCCATTGCGATTGACTTCGACTGACGCAATGCCTTGGCTGGGTACTTCATTCTGAGAGTTCTACGTGACACAGGATACACTTCGATGTTACTCTATAAAGTCCTCCCGAACATCGCCTCAAGAGTTCTATTGTGCCGCCCTTTATGTTCTCTGAGCAAACTCCCAGTCTGAGAGTCACCTTTGTAATCTGTGTATGTGACCTTATGGTTCGAAGACTGTCTAAGAAATGTCCAAGCCTGTCCAATATTTGGTCAGCTGTTCACAACCTATTCTTAGAGGCCAAGAAACAGTAGTGTTCCGATATGAACCATCCAGGGGAATACGGCTAGCAGGGCAGGCAATGGTATTGCAGGAAGTATCTTTTCTTCCTCAACCAATACCGTCACATTAATGATTACTCCAACGAAAGCCAATAAGATGGACATCAACCAGACATAGATTGGAAAGAATAGGAAGGCATGTGATACGATAAGTGAGAATGCGACATAGTCCCCAACACCCACAGTTACGCGTTTGGATTGGATGCGAGTGTAGTCGAATGGATCCTTTCCGACTCTTCCTTCCAACGTGGCCGCCTTTGCAGCTGGAGAGTGTTTTGATAGGAAGTAGTCCTCGACTACAAGTGATAGGACAAGTACAAGCATACTTGATGTAATTATGGTCACGCCCATGAAGATTCCAAACATGCTTCCATAGAAGGCCACAAAGATGTTCCTCAGCATTGGAGGAAACGCATCAACGACTATCAGAACGATAGAGAGCATAGAAACAGCCATGGATAAGACCAGGACCAGCCCCTGTAGAGGATTTGTCGCGCCTTTGAACAGGATCATTAAGAAGGTTTGACCTATGAAGATTGATACAAAGAAAAGGATAGGTGAAACGATAAATGTCACTACGAATTTCTTACCTGCCCGTCCTTGTTTGTTGATAACCCAGAACAAGGAGAGAACAACGGCTAAACTCATGACTACGGAAACCGAAGCCTGGACCACGAACTGCGTGGGAGTCAAGTTTGGAGATTCTGCAATAATCTGTCCGATGAGTGACGATTCCATAATGGCTGCAGCTATCAATGAGGCTAGAATCAGAGGTAGAGTGGAGATCAATATCAGCATCAACTTGTCTCTGTCGAAGTCCATTTCCGTGCGCTCCGCTAATGAAAAATAATCCGATGGTTAAAGAATCTAGCATGAACGCAAGACGTAATCAATCACTTAACAAGAACACTTTCTTGAAGTTGAGATTCACTCTCAAAATCTAGGAAACGAGTTTTCTGCAAAAAGAAAGGGGGAAGGGGACGTAAGTCCCCTTATGATATGTATTGTGCTACTTCTGTCTCATAAGGACATAGCCACCGACCAGAATCACGACCGCTGCACCAACAGCACCAGCCACAATTGCCATTGTGAGGTCTGGTTCAGGTGGCGGGGTTGTGGTGGTCGTTTCTGGGACGTCAGTCCTGTCAGGAGCGTAGAAGTAATCCGGATTGTAGGTTAGCTCCACGAACTCTCCAGCAACACGCTCAGTCACGGTGAATGGTCCAGAAGTGACCATTCCGCCAGGCTGAGTGTATGGGTCAAATTGAGCCCAGATGTTGATGTCGATATCCTGATAGATGTGCTTCGGGAATATCGGCTTCATTGCAACTGTGTTCAGGTGCCAATATGACTCGGTACTGAACTCCACAATGAGTGTGAAGGGTGAGGGTGCATATGCTGCACTCATCTCTAGCAAATCTGACCGATATCTGTTGCCGGGCGCCTCACGCATGGAGTTAAGCGAGAACGCGACATCATCGGCCGTCAATTGTTCACCATCAGTCCAAGTGGCATTCTGGATCATTTGGAAGGTAAATCTGGTGTATCCCTCAGGAACCGCATCATTGTCCGCATGAGTCTCATCTATGTATGACTCTGCAAGCCACATCATGGGCTTACCGAGATAATCAAGTGTCATCAAGCTGTCATACATCTCACCCAGCACTTGTATAGTGTAAGCTGAGCTTGCACTCAATAGGTTGAATGTGTCCATGTCGAGGGAGTTACTCCAACGGAAGGTTCCGCCGAACGGACCACCCTGATCTGCCTTCAGATGCACCTTCGTGTTTGTCCACGAACCGGGGACACCATCGCTGACATCGTTGAGGTGACCCTCAAACTTGTCACTTCGCCAAGCGTGGAACATATGGTTCTGGTATGTGATGATGTACGGACACTCATAGACCCAGATTCTCTGCATCGCGGCTGAAGCTGCATACACTTCATCATAGTCTGTTGAGTGTAGTAGCGCGTCAGCATATGAGTCGTAGGTTGAGTTCCTGAAGTTCGGGAAGTTGAGGAATTGCTCATCTGCGTTCCATGAAACCCACTCGCGGCCAAGGAAGTCAACGTCCCAACCGCCGAAGTTCCAAGCTAGGAATACTATGTCGTAATCTTCGTGGTTGTTGAGCCTGCCAAGATACTCATAGAAGTCAGTGGGCTCAGAGGTTGCATCAATATGTAGGTCCGTTAGAGCATCTGCGACCCATGTACCAACCTCGATAGCTATGGGTGAAGATGATGCACACTCAACCAGGATGGGATCGAATGGACCGTTTGGTCCAACCATGAAAGTTTCACCCTCGGGGATGTAAAATCCAGCGGCCTCTAGAAGCTCAATTCCCCTAGTGGGATTCGCTTCGTAGTATGTCTCGGTTAGTGTGTCCTCAATGCTGAATGGGTTCTGCTTGGGTACAGGGGAGTCTTGTGCGTCTGACAGACCCTCAAAGATGTCCGAGGAA
>JAUVHR010000101.1 GCA_030593165.1 Candidatus Thorarchaeota archaeon | reverse complement strand
TCTTTCCGTTCGATGGAACTGAGTTCGTGGATTTGGAGGATGACCTGCAGAAGGTAGGAAAGGGCTGGAAGTTCACGCATTTCTGGGACTTTTACGTGTGAAGTCAACAAATCCAAAGGACTCGTGGACTGGAAATTAACTCATATCTTGGACTTCTGCCCCCCTCTAATGCCGAGATGACTCTCGACAGTTGCCTCACCTCGCTCATGCGTAATAGTCATAAAGAGAGTGAGGACTCCGGTCAGTAATGGTGCCCCCAATGACTGAAGGAACCGAAAACGAATCTGAACGGGATATGGTTCTACTTGAAGGATCCAGCAAAACAATGCTCATTGCTGTAGGATCTGTATTGGCTGCTGTTTATGGAATTCTAGCCTTGATTCCTCTGAGTACATTCATTGGCGGAGGTGGAAGCCTCCTATCATTTTCAATAATTGTGGCACCTCTCTTTGGAATCTTTCTTGGACCGGTTCGCGGATTTGTGTTTGGAGCAATAAGTGGGGTCTTAGCTACACTGGTCTTGCTTCCTTTTGGTGGTGGTGTCTACCTCATAATCCCGACAACTATACTGGGTCCAGCTATGGCTGGCCTATTTGTAGGACTTGCTCGCTCAAACGAAAAACTGGGCCCCCTGATTACAGCACTCTATCTCTTGCTGATCACGTTCCTGTACGAGATAGTGAATTATGCTGTTTGGTGGTTCATGACCCCCTACGTGTTCGCAGCTGGTGTTGCTCTCTTCTTACAGGTGAAGCAAATCGGATTTGACCCCGCACGGGAAGGGTTGTCTAAGTACATCCAACTTCTGCCCTTGGTGATCATCGGTGCAATGGCTGATCACTCTATGATGGCGATGGGGTCTGTGTATTTGCTCGCTCTTCCTGTTGATCTATTTACTGTCATTTTTCCCTTGATGCTTGTCGAGCGTATTGTAGTGATTATTGCAGCTGCCATTGTAGGGGCGATTGTACTAACTGCATTCAAAGATGTGACCTGGATGAACAGCTCGGATAAAGCACAATAGAATGTTTCCATATCTTCAAAGTGATTTGATGACTATTTCAGGAGCACACACTATTGTATTGAGGGGCATTGTGGCAAGAATGTTCTCGGTACATGTCCCTCCAGAAAGAAGGGTTTCTCTCGATTCCCTCATGAAGGATTTGTAAGAAGAACAAACAATCACAAAGTACTTGTACACGTAGAATCAAGGCATTGCCAAAGGTTAGGAGAGACTGCATAATCCATGCTAAAACAAGGCTTTTCCCAAGAACATGGAGGAATTACAACTTCTTTGATATTGCTAATCCTACTTGGATTTTCATTTGTCAGCATTCCTCTATGGTTCGTCCCATCCAACCACTTGGTGTTGGATAAGGCGAATAGTCACGTAGACAAAACAATTGATGCATCAGTATTCGATAGGCCCAATGAATTCATTGGGGCCGGAGACATACCTTGGTCTGTCATTGATATCGATGACGATGGAGATTTTACGGCTCAAGGATGGCTCGGTGATGGGTCATCTAGCAATCCCTACAGAATAGAGAACTTGAGTATAAGCACAGCAAGTTCAGCTGAACGAATCAAGATATGGAATACAAGAGCACATTTCCTGATTAAGAACTGTACTCTAACAGGAGCAACTGGTTCAGAATATGCTATACAACTACTTAACGTGACCAATGCCGTGGTAACTGACAATGATATCTTTGGCAATCCCAGTTCAATTGAAATAATCAATTCTACGGATGTGATTTTCATAAACAATACTTGTAGCCAAACAATTACAGGGATCAGCGTCAGGTCAAATGCTGCTCCAACGTATAACATTCAGATTTTGAACAACACCTTGACAGGTGGTCAAGATGGAATGCGGGGTTATGATAATAATGAACTAACGATAGCTGATAACCACGTTTCTGGATTCTCTAATCTTGGAATATACTTCTATTCTTCTGAATCTGTTTCTATAATTAATAATACATGTACGAATACAGGAGCCGTTGGTATTTACGTTGAGGATGATGTTTCTGATTGTATCATCTTTGGGAATACTGTTTCAACCTGTTTAAGCGGAATTCATGTTGAAGATACGACCTTTGTTGTTGCGAATAACTCAGTCAGTATCTGTACAAATGGTATCTTTTTCGATGAAACTGATAACAATCTTGTTGAGAACAATACAATATTTGGGAATGATAATGGAATTATATTGAATACATATAGTGATGGAAATGATATCATCTGGAATTTCCTTGAGGGCAATACGGTTCAAGTAGAAGATAACGGAGGAAACAACAACATCCGTAACAATTACTATAGTGATCATTCTGGACTTGATGGTAATAGTGACGGAATCGTGGATACTCCTTACAATCTTGATGGTACTTCGAATAATGAAGACCTATATCCTTTGATGTCAAAATTCCTTGCTCGACAAGGTCTACAATGGGATCCAATTCCTGCACACCAGATGTATGAATTAGGTGATTCATTCACTTATGATCTTAATACAACCTCAACAGTTGGAGTGGATTGGTGGATGAATTGGGACTCTCTTTGGATCATAGATTCCAATGGGATAATCACAAATGTGACAGATAGTTTTAATCCTACAACTCCATCTCGCGAGGTGCACGTAATTGTTACTAATTTTCATGCACGTTCCATAGAAGCTTACTTTAATATTACAGTCCAAGATACTATTGCGCCTGTATGGGTAGAACAACCGGAGTCTGTGTATTATTGGGATCAGGGACAATCATTTTACAGAAACTTTGATGTCTATGACTTAGCGGTAGAGTTCGGCTACGTGGGCGAATTGTGGATCAATGATACAATTCACTTCTATTTAGATCCAGATGGGATTTCAACATCTGTAACAGGAAATGTCAGTACTATAACTTTTGGAAGTTATGGGCTCGAAGTAGTATATACCGATCAATCCGATAACTCAGTGTCAGCTGAATTCACAGTAATCTATAGAGACAATACAGGTCCAATGTTCGATGACGTTCCAGACCCGTTAACCTTCACCGAGGGAGATACTGATGTTGTAACTCTCACTTGGGTCTTTAGTGACCTTAATCCATCTTCCTATGAACTCCGATTAGATGGCGATGTAATTGCATCAGGAATCTGGGACGAATCTCCGGAGACGATTGATGAAGTAATTAACATAGACACATTGAGTGTTGGAACTCATATCTATCTCATGACCATAACTGATATCGCAGGCAATACTGACACTCATGAAACAATAATAATCATTGAACCAAGTACTAGTGCAACTACGACAACTTCTCAACTACCCCCCTCACCGATACCTCCTGAAACCCTATTCATAATTGCCGGCGTGGGAGGTGTTGTGGCTATAGCTATCGTAGTCTTCATAGTGAAGAAACGTTGATGAGATTAAGAGGACAAAAGAGCGCTTGGCACTTGGCCTTGTGCTCCGTCCTCTGCCGTTGTGTCTGATGCGCTCATGATGACATTCTCCTCCGTATTTCATCAAGCACAAGATGGGCTAGAGATCATCCCGACCAGTGCAGTCTTAACCTCATCTACTGTCTTGTTATCTTCAAAGTGATTTGATGATTACTTCAAGAGCACATACTATTGTATTGAGGGGCATTGTGGCAAGCTCTGGTTTTTCTTTCTCTATTGCTTGACTGGGCAGTGGAGGTACATGAATGAATGTAACTCTGTAGTCATATTCGCCGTCTTCGACCCACTTCATCAATTTGTACAGAAGCCAATTGCACCCGTAGATGCCTGCATGATAGCTTACAGAAGCAGGGATTCCTTCCTTCAAGAGTGCTTCTATCAGCGGATGTGGGTCAATGTTGGAGAAGAGACCTGCAGGACCATCAGGATCGATAATATCGGTTTCAGGAGTATTACCGTAGTTATCGGCACGTTTCATGCTCTGCGCGTTGACTGCTATCCTCTCAATAGCGATACTCGCACGATTGGCTTGTCCACAACAAAGGATAAAGTTTGGAGCGTATTCATTGATGGCCTTGGAGACCTCGTCTAGAATCTTGTTATAGTCCAGTGACAGGACAACAGAAACGATCCTGTGTTCACCAATCGTTCTTCCTTGAAACGCTTTTGCTAGTTCAGCGGAAGGATTCACTGAGAATCCATCAAAAGGTTCGAATCCAGTGACCAAGATCTTCATGCCAATGCACCGGAGAGTGCAAGTCTAGTTCGCCCTAATGAGTTCTCCCTTCATGCGGGCGGCAGGTTCATGATGATCAGACCTGCTCGAGCAATGAACCAAATCCCCAGAGCAATTTGGAAGATACCGATGCCCACATTCATCCAATTGGTCTCGCCCTCTTTGGCCCTCTTAACTACTGTATCGGTCCCGATGCTAAGGAACGCTCCAAAGATGAAATCAGTAGAGATGTGCACGAGAAAGACAAGTGCTCCAACCAGAAATATCACTAGTCCTTCACCTTGAAGCTCCCACATGAGGCTCTGAATACTGGCAAGACCGATGGCAAACCACCAAATCAGGAAGTAGGGCGAAAGAATACTCACGATTGCTCCCTGGGCGGTTGCTTCGAGGACAGTTGAAGCGTCACGCTCATTGGGTGTTTCATCAGCAACTTCTCGTGGTCTAATCTTGTAGTCCCTCAGTGCGGTGAGACCAAACAGGACCACAACAACGCCACCAAACCCTAATATCATCGCCTCGACAGTAGGAGAGAACACAATTGATTGTAGAGTGATGATGATACCTGCAACGATACCTAATTCAACAATAGCGTGGCCAACCATTGGGAGAAATCCATGAAGTCTACCCCTTTTGCTTGCCTGCATCACACATGCTGCTGAGAGTGGACCTGGTACTAGTGCACCCGTCAATGACAGACCGAACCATGCAATCAAGATGATTGTTACATTGATGAGGTCCATCTTTGCCGCCTCGCTGTTTCAATGCACCAGTTCTGTGAGTTAAGCATGATGGTCCATTCAATATCGTCACGAGTCAATTTTATATTACTTGTATTACAATCGGCCATTTTGGCGTAATCCAGAAACTCTTAATAATCTACTAATGGGGATTTTGTAGACTACTTGGAGCTGCAGGTTTGTGAAACAGGTACAAATAGTGGTGCCGTTCGACAAGACCGA
Source organism: Candidatus Thorarchaeota archaeon (assembly GCA_030593165.1). GTDB lineage: Archaea > Asgardarchaeota > Thorarchaeia > Thorarchaeales > Thorarchaeaceae > JAJRWI01. The sequence continues at coordinate 4,891 of JAUVHR010000101.1, read as the reverse complement.
AGAGGTCTATGGTTTTCTCCTTGACGTTGTTGGTGTGAAGAACATCATCAAGTTCAATGCCGATAATGCGCACCTATTGCAGTTTAGGGTTTCAGACGATCAAGTTCTAGAAACCATTGAGAAACTGAAGTCCAGAGGTGTAGGTGTCGAGTACGGTTTCGTAGACATACTTGACCTCAAGGCATCACTTCCAAGAGAGGCTGAAGAGAGCCAAGATTCGACACTACAGAGAGAAGCTACTCTGGCGGTAGAGGAGATCTACGAGAGTGTGAAGGCACAAACCTCACTAAGCTTTGACTTTCTTGCTTTTGTGGTTCTTTCTGCGTTCATTGCTGCAATCGGACTTATTCAGAACAATGCAACCATCATCGTTGCTTCAATGTTGCTGTCACCATTGATGGGACCAATGCTAGGAGTGGCGCTGGGATACGTAGTTTCAGACCGAGGACTCTTCGTCAAAGGAACGATAAACGAATTCATTGCGTTGGGTCTCTCATTTGGCGTAGGGGCACTGATTGGATTACTTATTCCTTTTATTGACCCGGGACTCGCTGTCAGAGAAGATCTCAACATGGTGGCGCAACCCGCCATTCTAACCGAGATTACGCGAAGAGGATTTCTTTTCTCCCCGTGGGACATAGGGATTGCCATCTTTTCAGGAGCGGCTGTTGCGGTCTCTGTTACAAAGGGAGACATGTCATCGCTAGTTGGCGTTGCAATTTCGGCAGCACTAATGCCACCGGCAGTGAATGTTGGTATGATGATCATGGTGGGTGCTTTTGGTGGCTCTGCCTTTGGCGTGGCCATCGGTTTGAATTCTCTTGGTCTCTTGTTTATGAACATCCTTCTGATTGACGTTGCTGCGATTCTAATGTTCAGGATTAAGAAGCTGACTCCGATTTCTTCCAAGTCTGCAACATGGACTGCGGTGACTCAGTTTCGACCGACCAGTTCTGATGCTCTGTATCATACCACTCCCGCCGAACCGTCCTCTCCAACTGATGAAGCAGCTCCAGCTACGTTCACACCAGCCCCAACAGCAGAGGATAGTGCTAGTGAAGCCAAGAGCCCTGAAGAGCCTGAGGACAGCGGGGAACAGTCTTCATGACGATTAGTGTTGTCACGGGCTGCTTTCGAGTGTAGAGGATACTGTGTGTACAAAGATGTGGCTTTTCACTTGTCCGCCCGTGGGAACCAGACTCTAAATTCTGCCCCCTGACTAGGGTCTCCCGGAACACGATCGGCAACGAGTATTCGTCCGGAGTACTTCTCAGCGATTTGTTTTGATATATGAAGTCCGAGACCACCGTATCTCCGGCCCATATCAAGAATCCAATTCTTCTGTTTATCTGAGAGCCCGTCACCATTATCTCCAATGGCCACTTCAAGTCCTGTTTCATCCTGAGTGACCGTGACCCAGACTTTCTTGTTCTCATGAGGGTTGTGCGTCACAGCATTGTCTAGCAACCCCATCATCATGACATCTAGAAAGCTATCCACCCTGACTTGAGCATCTGATTGGCTGATATCCACAATCATTTCGACCTCAGGGTTATCATCCGCAAAGCCATCAACAATGGTTGAAATCTCCTTACTCAAGATGACACTTCTCATTGGCGAAACCCCAAGGCTTCGAGTAGTCATCACCCTGGAAATGATAGTGTTGCATCTCTCAGTCGCCTCGACAACCATCGAAATGATTCGGTCGGTATCCTCTTCGTCTTCTGATTCCGTAACAAGCTGGGTTCCGGCAAGGATTACCTGCATCTGGTTGCCTATGTCATGAGTTATCACATCAAGATAGAGCATTGCGCGGTCTCTAGCCGATACGATTTCCCGCTCTGCTGCATGTTTATCCGTTACATCACGAAGTGCTCCGACGAACCCATTCAGGTTTCCTCTGTCGTCACGGAGAAGAGCTACAGAGAAGCTGGCTGGAAAGACCTCTCCATTCTTGCGCTTTAGAAGGTATTCACGTTGGTCTAGAAATCCATGAGCATAGAGGTCAGCTTGAGCATCCTTCATCTCCTGACTTTCATCAAATCCCTTAGGAAGCATGAAACGGAAGTGCTGTCCAATCAGTTCCTCTGGTGTGTATCCTAGCATACTCTTCACAGCTTGGTTACAGGATACAATATTGAACTCTGCATCTGCAGATATTACAACATCGGGAATTGCGTCATAAATTGTCTGAAGAAACCGACTAGACTCCCTGAGTGCAATCTCCGCCTCACGCTTTTCAGTAATGTCCCTGAGTGAGAAAAAGTTGAGGGCCTGTTCACCGAGCACCAATCTATCCACATTCAACTGACCATAGAATCGTGTGCCGTCCTTCTTTTCGAACTGAACCTCGAGGTCTCTGATGTATCCATCTTCCTTCAGAGCCATGTCAACGGCGATTCCATCCCTTGGGTCGGCGTATCTCTCTTGAATGTGCAAACCTTGCATCTCTGCCTTCGTGTAGCCAAAAAGCTCCAAAAGTTGATTGTTCGCCTCTAGCACTTTGCCGTTTCTGTCAGAGACCCCGATTGCAATAGGAGACGAATCGTATAGGATACGGTATCTCTCCTCGGATTCTCTCAGGGCATCTTGGGTTTGTTTGAGGTCCGTGATATCTCTAATCATCGCCAGTATTAGCGTTCGACCGCCCAGTTCGAGTACGTCCTCATTCAACAGGGTGTAGAAAATGGAACCATCTTTTCGTCTCTGAGTGATCTCATAGTTTCTTAATTTACCTTCTTGTCGAAGAATAGAAACGACTCTCTCTCGGTCCTGTTCACTTGCGTAGAGATTCTTGGCGTTTAGGAATCGTATTTCCTCCCACGTATAACCTGTAGCCTCTAGCATAGCTCGATTCACTGCAATGATGTTCCCCTCGAAATCGGTCATCACTATCGCCACAGGAGCTGATTCGAAAAGCGTCCTGTACCTTTCTTCGGACTGCTTCAGCGCCTCCTCTGTCCGCACTCTATTGGTGATGTCAAGCGATATACCTCCGAGTAGGGGGGGTCTGTCCTCTCGTTCAATCGTGAACTTCAGTATCTGGTAGACGTGTTCTACACCATTCTTATCAGGAACAAACTGAATCTCATCTACGACTCCTTGTTCGAGAGCCTGTCTGTCACTCTCGACCATAGCTCTAGCGATATCCTCGGGAAACAGATCCATAGTGCTTCTTCCAAGCCAATCCGCAGCAGCAAACCGCTCCTTCATGAATTCGTTTACGTAGAGCATGGTGGATTCTTCATCTTTGATGAAAACAGCACCGGGCATGTGGTCTGCGAAACGTGAGAATTGCTCTTCACTTTCTTGTAGCATCTGTTCCGTTTCGACTCGAAAGTTGATGTCTCTGACAATTGCCACAATGCTCTCTCCGTCCTCATGAAGAGAAAGTATCGCTGAGAACCAATGCGTGTGGCCTTCAATCTCCAATACGTAGTCGAAGCTTTCACTGTCTCCAAATTCCCTGACTCTTCTTGAACTCTCTATATGTTGACGAGCGGCTTTGTCGGGCAGGACCTCGCTCACGTGTCTGCCAATCAGTCCTTTGGGAGGAGCTAAAAGCAGATTCTTATCAGGCGCATAGTACTGAGCATAGACATCATCCTTGTCGTACACAAAGATGAGGTCATGCATTGATTGGATAATGGTCCTGTATCGTTCTTCCGAGTCTTTAAGAGCCGCCTCAGCCACAATCTGTTCCGTTATGTCAATCTCAACTATCTCTGTGGCCGGTCTGCCTGAGTATTCACTTCTTCTTACAAATGATTCAACCCAGCGTATATGACCGTCCCTGCGAATATACCTAAACCGCATCCTAGGCAGCGGTTCATCTCCTTCCAGTTGCTTATTCCGTTCTCTAAGGGTTTCGCGGTCGTCTTCGTCTACTAATTGCCACACGTCGTCTGCCGAAATAGAAAGCAGCTCTTCTACAGTGTACCCGAGAGTTTCGGCAAAGGTTGAGTTGGCGTAGACATACACATCGTCTTGGATGATTGCGATTCCCTGAAGGGATTCCTCTACGAGGCGTCGGTACTTCTCCTCACTCTGTTTGAGTGTCATCTGTTCACGTCGTCGCTCGGTAGCATCACGCGCAATGAGGATAAAACTAACAGGAACACCCTCTTCGTTGCGTACAACTGAAGAACTCCCCTCTACAAGAATCCGTGTTCCATCCTGTCGAAGCAGAAAATACTCACCTCTATCGCTTTGTTCCTCCTCGGGGCTTCGCTCAAGAGAGGCCATGATAGCTTGTCTGCTCTCAGCTGCAATCATCTCGAATACTGACTTGCCAATCATTTCCTGCATCGAGGGGAATCCCACCAGTCTGGCTGCAGCCTCGTTCGCATTGGTTATGTTGCCTTCTGTGTCAATCACAATCATCGCGTCGGGGATTGTTTGTACCAACCTGCGGTAAAGGTCTTCACTTCTCCTGAGAGCTTCAGTATTGTCATGCGCTTCTGTCATATCACGAAAGACAATGAAGAAGCAGGCCGGGTTGCCTTCAGGGTCCCGTAGGAGTGACGCGTTTGCCTCCACAAATGCGCGAGACCCATCCTCTCTCATGAATTTGTATCTATATCTATCGTGCGGACCCACACCTTCTCTTAGGGTATATTCCCGTGCCTTCTCGGCTTTCATCCTATCATCAGGGGTAAGCAACTGCAGCGTGTGAGTTCCAATCAGATCTTTCGCTGACGAGGATGCATACAGCTCGGCTGCGCTGCGATTCGCAAGCAATATCTTGCCATCCAAATCAGCGATAATTGTGGCATCAGGAATCATTTCAACTAGAGACTCAAAGTCATCAAGCTTCTGGAGGATGAATGGGGGGACATGACTATTGTCTTGGTTTGGGTTCTGAGGCCTTTCGCTCATGAGAGGGCACCGC
>JAUVHR010000023.1 GCA_030593165.1 Candidatus Thorarchaeota archaeon | reverse complement strand
TTTGAGTTCCAGTTCTATAGTCAGACCCTACAATTGAGAGATATCTATGATTTCCACATGTTGCTCAAGATGCTGCAGTTCATCTTGAAGACTGCAGATGAGATTCTACACATAAACGATAAGATCCATGACGAGATACGCTCGAAGAGGTTTACAGAGGTGCTAAAGACCGATAAACGCGTCGAACCACTGGAAGCCTATGGGGAAAAGAGCAGAACAGTGGAACATAACTTCGGTAACATCTTGCAGATACTGAGCCGCTTATGATGAATGGATTTCTAAACCCGGTGTTTTCCGTTTCATCGAAAACGTTCAACAGTGGTCTCGATGAATGCTAGAGCCGTTGGTGCTTCTGTTCGGTTCCAATCCTCAACGAATTCTGCATGTTCCTCGATAGCGCGGAGGACGTAGTTGCCCATCTGTTCTAACTCTGCTCCTGGGATAGACCTGCCTTTACCGATTCCGGGACAGATTGCCCTCATTGTGTTGAAGCCCCATGACAGCCCTTCTGCTTCCCTCTTGAATACAAATGGAAAGGACCTGCAAACTGCCGGGCGAATCAGATGAATCATGCACTGATCGTCCAGCAAGAAAACACAGTCACCTCCCTCGAGCTTTCTAAGAGCGGGGAAGGACATTCCACCCTCAGTTGCGACTTGAGGAATGTGCTTGAGCCCGACGGGGATTGGTTCGCCATCGTCTAAGATATAGAAATCCAGAGAACGAAGAGTTTCAGTCGGAGTCAATCGTAATCCACCAACAAGCTGGATAATGTCATCAGCTGTGACCGTGACTACAAGCTCTTCCTGTCTGCAACAGGAACCACACTTCACACATTCGAATACAGGCTCTTCCGATTCCGTCCTGCTAGTTGGAACAGGAGTCGCAGGCAGACCAGTGCACCGCCTACCTCAGAGTTTCAAGGAAATCAGCGACGAGTGCGAGACCCTCTCGTATAGTGGATATGGACGTAGCGTACGAAAACCGCAGGTTGTAATCCCAGTGTTCGCCGAAGACGATGCCTGGAGTGGTTGTGATGCCAGTCTTCTTCAGCATTAGTTCAGCCAGTGTATTGCTTGAAAGGCCGAACTCTGAGAAATCAGGGAAGCAGTAGAATGCACCAACTGGTTCAATACAGGTCACTCCATCGATGGCGCAGAACAGCTTGACCATCTCGTCCCGCCTCTGTCGATATGCTTCTATCATTCTCTCGACCGCGCTCTGGTCACCACGCAGTGCTTCGATACCAGCAACCTGAACAAAGGTGGGAGCACAAGAAGTAGTGTTCTGTTGGATTCGAATCATGTTCGTGATTTCGCTTGCATCGCCTATCGCGTATCCAAGTCTCCAGCCCGTCATAGAGTATGTCTTTGAGAACCCATTAAGGACTAGTGTTCTCTCCATTGCCGGATCGATCTCCAGCATAGAAACTGGCTTCTCACCATTGTACATAAGGGCCTCGTAGATCTCATCACTGAAGATGATGTATTCATGGTCCACAGCAATATCAAAGATGAGTTTGAGTTGTTTTTTCGACAGTACCCCACCAGTGGGATTATTCGGACTGTTAATTACAATTGCAGATACAGACTTGGTTGCAGCAGACTTCAGAATTTCTTCGTCAATGTCATACCCCGCGCTCGTAGGGACATGAACAGGTTTTGCACCCGTTATTCTCGACATCACCCTGTAGGTTGGCCAGTCAGGCGACAGTAGTAGAATATCATCCCCGGGGTCAATCGTAGAAAGGAAACCCTGAAAGAGTGCCATCTTGGCACCAGGAGTAACAATCACATTCTCGTGGCCATCAATCTTGATTCCCCTCTGTGCATAGGAGTCCTGAATTGCATCAAGAAGCTGAGGAAAGCCGCGAGAAGACGCGTATCTGGTATAGCCGTCTTTCAACGCCGCGATTCCAGCTGCCACGATATTGGCGGGAGTCGGAAAATCAGGCTGTCCAACTTCAAAATGAAAAATCCTCTTGCCTTTTGACTCCATCTTAGTGGCTATTTCTAGCATCTTCAGAGTTCCGGAGGGCGCGATATCCTGCATCTTGTGAGAAGACCAATCCAATACGAATCACCTTCAAGCGTTATGCATTTGACTCTTAATGATTGACGAGTCCCTACGGAGCTAATGGGATTAATAGGATTATCGGCTTGATACTACGATACGACACTGCTCTTTCAGCTGCTCGATTTGGTGATTAGTTCCTGAAACTTTGATTCGCTCGGGCAGAATCTCTCCGATACCTAACTCGTGAGCCATTCGAAGGTACGTCACCTCGTTCGGATCAATACCAAACAGATTCGCACAATATGCATCAACTGCTAATGGAGATGTACCGACAACAAGCCCTCCAACTTCATGCTTGGCTCCTTGAAGACGAGGACCAATAACAATCTCAGTCAGGTCAACGATATTGAGTTGCGGCTTGTACACTCTCAGAAGATCCACTAAGACTTTGTCCAACACCTCATGATACTTTCTCTTCTCCATCTCTGCAATCAGGCCGAATAGGTTCTTCACGCAGCCCGTGTAGGTGTGTTTGTCAGGGTCATACTTGGCGGTGGCTAGATTCACCAAGAACGAGTTCTTGAGCAGGATTTCTGGGACAAGAATCTCGTTGAAGTAAGAGCCTTCAACCGGAACTGCAACCAATTCCTCTGATGATATGTTGACAAGATCAATGTCATCTTTTTCAAATACCTCAGCTCCAATACCTGCAAATGCATCACGCGCGGACCTTCGGGGATTATCACTTTCTACCACACGGATTGGTGCCACACCTGAGAATACCCGCACAACAGATCTCAGCATCTCTAGACTGGTGTTTCCAGCTAGGTCTGGATCGAAGATGGAGGGTTTGATTATAACGGCTTCGGCGTTCTTGTGTATTGTTACAGGAGAGGATAGTCTTGATAGGGCTGCCCTAAGGGAGTCTCTGACTGTACGTTTCTTGCCAATAGCCACTTCAGCAGCAAAGTCCATGGAACATAGGTCGATTGGCCAAGGCTTTAAGTTGAGCTATATCAATGTCAGAAAGAGCTTACCCATGACGTTAGACCCGAAGCAACGTGAGAGATACTCAAGGATGCTAGCCCTTCGAGACTTCAACGATGACGATATGGAGTCCATAATGGCAAGCACTGTGTCAGTAGTTGGCGCAGGCGGCCTTGGGTGTCCTGCACTAAGGCTTCTCTCTGCAATCGGATTCGGAAGGATTAGGATAATTGACCGTGATATCGTTGAACTATCCAATATCCAGAGACAAACTCTGTACAACACAGAAGACATTGGAAGACCTAAAGCAGAGGTCGCGGCAGAGAACTTGGAAGGAATGAATCCCGAGGTGTACTTCGAACCCATGTGCACATCTGTGGAAGAGGGAACAGCTAAGAATCTACTCAGGGGGTCAGACATTGTCGTGGATGGACTCGATTCGTTCAAGGCAAGAAGACATCTGAACAGGGCGACATTGGAACTTGGGATTCCGTATATTTTTGCCGGCGCTGTTGAGTATTATGCTAATCTTACAACATTTGTGCCTGGAAGAACTGGATGTCTTCAATGCGTTATAGGAGATGCAACGGACAGTCCGGAGAACTCCTGCGCTAGTATAGGCGTGGACCCAATGGTATTGTCAGTTGCTGCATCTATAGAGGTGAGAGAAGCAGTGCTCCTTGCCTTGGGGCGCCCACCCAAGCTCATGAATAGGCTAATGACAATCGACATTTCCGCCCTTGAGTTTGATTTCTTCGATGTTGGTCGCTCTGATAACTGCCAAGTATGCTCAAACCTTTCACTGTCAGCTACAGAGGTCGAATCGGATATTCTCTCAGTGAACCCAATGTGCATTGGAAACTTTAGCGTTGCACCTTCGAAGATTACTCCACTGGACCTAGATCTAATTGCGAGCAGACTCGAGAAGAAGTACGAAGTTAAAAGGAGGAAGAGGTCTCTTACGATAACAGTCGATTCTGAGAAGAGAGTTACCCTGATGAGAGGTGGCAGCGCTGTAGTAAGAGGAGTGAGCTCGTCAGACGAGGCTAAAGCCCTCTACCTTCAACTCTTAAACAACTAGGAGTCGCTGCCAAAGAAGAGTCTACGTGCTCGCCGCTTCCTCTCATCGTCTGATTCATCAGGTGCCGGGGGTGGTGGTGGTGTGACGATTTCTTCGGACTCTGGAGCTTCGGGTTGCATGGAGTCTTCGACTGCGGCTTCATCTTCAACTAAGTCATCTTCGAGTTCTTCCTCTTCATCCTCTGCAAACTCTTCAAGAGGTAGTTCAGGCTCATCGTATGGACTCCATGCGGCAGGCACATCTGAATCAGAGCGTGATGGTTCCACAGGCCTATCAGGAACCACTTCAGCTGGGGGAGGCACCAGTACATCATCATCCGTCGAGAGGTCTTCTACGAGTGCGTCCGATTCTTCCATGACTGGTACTGTGTCCGTTTCTTCCTCCGGCGAAAGCATCTCTTCGTATTCTTTCCACGTGATGCCGGAGGCATCTTCAGTTGTTGGTTCCACTGGATGTTCTTCAGGTAAATCAAAATCCTCCGAGGGAGTTGGTTCTTCAGAATCTATGATGAGGGATTCAGGTTCCTCAAGTGCAAACTCTGAACCGATATCTGCAGTCGGCTCTTCACTTGTTAACTCGTCGAGGTCTGAAGTGGCAGAAACAGCCTCAGGTTCATCCGAGTCAATGAAGCTATCAGGAGTGAGTACTTCAGAGGTGTCGTCCATGGATAGGGATTCAACCGCCTCATCGAGCTCGAAATGCATGGTTGGTTCAGAGGGCATCTCCGGTTCCGGGACTGGTTCCAATGGCAGTTCATCCGGCGCCACTGTTTCGTCTTGCGCAGCTAGAGGCGGAATATCCTCAAGATCATCAGGGGGTAGGACATCTTCTGCAATCGGTTCAGTCACTTCAGTCTGATCTTCGCCGCGGTCTTCTCCAAATTTAAGACCTAAATTCGAACTAAGACACTCCTCGCATCTCTGTGCAGCCGCAATCAGACCTTCATGGATAAACTCGTCTAATGATTTGGCCTTCTCAGGATTCCTCTTTGACCACTTCAGAAAGGAATCAACCATTCTCAATGCATCACGAACACCCAACCAGTAGACATCGTCCTTCTCTTCAGAGTTCACTATTACCACCAAGAGTTCCAGTCGCCAAATCCGAAAAAAGGCTTTGTATCACATATGATCTCTTGTTTTTCATCGAGCACCCTTACGGGCGCCTGCTGAGCAGCTCTTCTATGAGGTCTTCAAGGGTCTGAGTCAGCTCAGCCTTCTTTTGGTCATCCACTTCTCTGCCGATTTCAACAACACGGCAAGGAATGTCACCTCCTATCTGTTCACGAATCTTGTTGCGATATACTGTTTCTATCTCTGGATCGTGATCACGAACTACTATTATTGCAGCCTTCGCCCCTGTGAATGATAGAGAAAGAAGAAGATCTAGCGCGGAATGCTTTGGTGACATTAGCACGGTTTCTACATCTGTGTCGTCGACCTCAATCTCCGTGGAACCAATGCGAATCCCGTCAATTGCTATGACCGTTTCGTCAAATGCACAGAGAACTTCCTCTAGGAGCTTGTCTTCAGGTCCCACCACAGTGACCTTGAACAAGAACTGCGGTCTATGGGATTTGTCAGTGTTCTTTTTCGGCGCCATCGGATTCCCCTCTTTCAATGAATTGTGGGTGTTATGCGTTTCACCTTAGGATGAATCCCTTCAGATATGTGTTGTGTGGTGACAGAAAAACAACCATACTCCGGAAGAGATAAAGTGAAACGAGGACTTTCACATAAGTTGAAACGTCTTGAATAAACCAGAAACCCTGTTTGCTGCTGGAATTATCCTCGTGCTCGCAGGAGCGCTCCTGCTTGCCGTTGGGACAGACACAGAAGATGGCTCTATTTTCATTTTCCCATTCTTCATCTTTGGGGGAGGGGGCTTGTTTCAACTCGTCTTGATGTTAACGTTCTTCCTGGTGCTTGTCTACTTTGTGTTCAACTCTCTTGCCATAGTTTTGTCAAACTCGAACAACATTGAAGAGATGATACTGTGCAGGAAGTGTGGCAGAACAATGAGTGCAGATGCTACTTATTGTTCAGCATGCGGCAGCAAGGGGGATGATGCAGATGCGTGGAGTGAATCTATTTAGGACGTTCAGTTGAAACACTGATGGTGCATGGATGACCTTACTTCGACCAGTACGATTCTCAGACGTCCCTACGATAATCGCCATAGAGAACAGTTGTTTTGAGAGTCCTTGGGAACCCGATATCTTTGAAACTCTGGCTGGATGGGATGGTGAAGTTAAACTCGCTGACAGCGGAATCGCATTCATGCGTGTGGCGGATGAAGAGGACGATGTTGTTGGGTACATTATCTGGATGGTTCATCTTGACAAATCGCGAGGGCATATTGCCAACATCGCGGTGACAGAAGAACACAGGGGAAGGGGAATAGGAACATCAATGCTCAAACATGCCTTTGACAATCTCAGAACAAGGGAGATTCCTCGATGTAGTCTCGAGGTGCGGGAAAGCAATCATGCAGCTCGACGTTTCTACGAGAAAGCTGGGATGACACCCTCAGGCAGAGTCAGGGACTACTACAGTAATGAGGATGCCATAACTTACTCCATTGACCTCTAGGTTGTGCGGCTACGCACTAGGAGTGGACCAATAACATCGTGGTACAAACGAATGTAGGACTCATCCGTAGAGATGATTATCACTGGTTCATCTGACTCCTTGGCTCCCCCAACGAGAATCTCACGGTCGTCAACAATCGCAAGCAAGACTGGCAATTGAGTGTGCCATATTCTCCATCCTGTCAAGGAGTCCAGGTCTGCGTGATCTTCCTCACCCTCGGGTACTATCAAGACCCGTCGCGGCACGTCCTTAATCTTCGCCAAGCTCTTGATGTCCAAGCAGGACACATCGAGCACCGAGATAACAATGGAGTCAGTTGCACGAGATGCCATGTCGACGATATGGGCACATACCTCTTCGTCGCCACTGAGGTACCATGTATTGCCTGTTGATATTGACATAAGCTCATCACGTGCCTTAACAATGGCGTCCAGAGTTTCTATAGTTCCACGTGTTGACTGGACAATCTGACTAACCACATTATCGAATTGGTCTTTCACCGAATCCGAGGCGTTCTTCATCTCTGCCGTCCATCTTCTCATGCTCTTGGCAACTTTCTCCTCAGTCAAGTTGAGGGCATCTTCACGTAATTGATGCTGGGAGGACGTTTCCTGCTCTGCTGCAGTGTTGGCCGCCTTCACAGATGTGGCAATCTCAAGACTCTTGGCGGCAATGTCATTTCTGGAACTCTCAATCAGTGAATATGACTCACTGCTCAGGTTGGTCTTGATCTCCAATCCAACGGACTCGAATTTGCGTGCCGCCTGCTGGGTGGATAGAACTGCGCTTTGTTGAACTCTCTCAACGATGTCATCGTGAGTGCTGGTGAATCTATCTATTGCGCGCTCACCTAACAACTTGAACTCTTCTGCAATTGATTCAGATGACCTGTCACATTCTGCCAAGGAACTTGATAATTCCGAAGTCAGTTCACTAAACTTGTCGCGAGCATCTGCAACCGGGTCTCTGATAGCCTTCTGAATCGTCTGCATGAGGACATCTGGGATATCTGCGAAACGTTCTTCGCAACGATTCAACGACGCTGTGCTACTCTCTTGGAATCCTGTTCCATGGATTTTGTACGAAGACTCTAGCCTCTTAAGGTGAGCAGAAGCAAGCTCCTCTAGCCGAACCAGCGTGGTTTCATTCTTCTCCTTAATGTGGGATGAGACACTTTTCTCTGCTTTGCCTAGGTTCTTACTTGCTACTTCAATGTCTTCAACTACCCTTGTAACAAGATTGTTGACAGTGGTAGTTATGTTTTCAAGTGTGGAGGAGAAAGAAACGGATGCCATATCAAGTGCTGCTGTTGCCTCTTTCCGTCGTGAGTTGACTGCAGTTATTGCCTCATCCCTTGAAATACCCCTGAGTTTCGAGCATTCGGTCTGGGATCCTGTTAGAGCGCTCTGGAATGTGTCCATCTTCACGCCAACAGCCTTGTTTAGTTGAGAGGAAATAGAGGTTAAGCTCTTTGTGGCACTGGCTACTGTTCTCTGGTGAAGGTCAGACAGTTCCGCGAGTTGGCCCTCTGCAACCATGCCTATCTTCATTATACTCTTCTCTAACTCGTTGCCTGCGGCATTGCTTATGCTACTCAGTTTCTCGGACAAATTCATCTGAGCGCTGGCTGCCGATGCCTTGAACTCTTCGAACATTTGGGATAAATCCTCGCTAGTATCCCTGATTGTGCCGGTTTCAAGCTCTTGTAGGGCGTCATCCGTGGACTGCACGGAGTTCTCCAAATTCGATATGGTATCTTGAATAGCAGCTGAAATTTCTTGCCGCTTGGTGGACGTGAATTCCTCCAGTGTGCGACGCATTGTTGCTGCAGATTCGCGAACCTCATCAAGCTTCAGACCAACCTCTTGCGAGTACTCTTGCTGAAGCTTGAGGGACTCGTCTTTCAACATGACCATTTCTGACTTCAAGGAACCACTGAATTCGGTGTGTGTTGAAGAAATCAAATCGCGTGCTTCTATTATCTGGCTTGAAAGCAATCCATTGAAAGATGCTTCAAGTCCCTCTGTCAGATTGATGAATTGGCGAGTGATCTCTTCTATCTGAACGTGGAACTCTTCGCTAATCTCAGAGGCGTGGCGGTCAATTCGCGACATCTGGTCACCAATCAACTGGTCAATTTCCGTTCGTGCTTTGTCCATATGTGATGTAAGGGACTTCACTGTCTGTACAAGTCGGTCGTCCAATTTGGTATTGAGCCCCGAATACAACACTTCAGCTTCGCTCACATACTGCTCACTGACGTCACCAAACTGTGCAACCACTGCAGTAATCTTGTTGTCGACCTGTGTTTCAAGCTTCTGTGTAAGCTTTGTAACATCGGTAACCAATGTCTCGTTTGCCGTAGAAGCCTTAGAAACGACCGTGCCAAATGAGGATTTGAGACGCTTGCTCATTTTGGTCGACAAAACATCAAGTTCCGCCACTCTAGAATCGACAATCTCTGAGAGCTCTTTGCCACCCCTTGTCAGCTTCCGTTTGATAGATTGGCTGGCCTTTCCTGCAAGTGTTTCAAGTTCAGCCTTCAGAGTTTCAGATGCGTCCTCAAGGTCCTTTTGCTCACCGCCCATATGCTTGCGCATTGAAGAAATCAGTGAAACCTTTGCTTTTTCGAGATGTTGGGCGAAATCGCTTTCAAGACCGGTAGCAATGTCTGACAACGTGGTGTAGTCCTCGGCCACCATAGAATTTAGTTTGTCCAAGTGACCCACTAGAGTGTTTCGAACAATTTCGACATAGCTCTGATCAGCAGATGCGGCTTGTTCGAATTGGGATGTGACGGACCTTGATGCACTCTCAATATGACCGATTGTTTCCGTCTTCCATGTTTCAACCTCAGTTATGGTAGATGAAGTTTGAGTCCGAGCATCCTGCATCTTCAAGCGTGCGGATTCCATTTCATCGCCTGAAAGATCTCGTGTCCGTTCGAGCAACTCTTCCAGCGACACCATGGCTGCATTCGAAGTGGAAGTCAGGTCATCATTGAGCTCAGTCTGAGTAGCAGATAAATCGACTCTTAGTGCGCCTAGTAATGCTGCAAGCTCGGAGGTGAGATCGGAAGAAGCGGTATTGAAACTCTCAGTGGCTCGACCAAGAGACTCGGATAGAGTTGATTCAGCATCTGTTAGAGCAGTTTTAATGGCAGACTTTGTCATCTTGATGAGTGCAGTGGCTTTGCCCCTGAAGTCTTGCATTGATCCGTCTACACCCAAGCGTTCTTGCTTCAACCATCTCTTGAACTCCCGTGAAACGGTTCTAACATCTTTCGCCAGGGACTTCTGGCTCTTGTCTATTGCAGTCTGAAGCTGGGTAAGTTTCATGCCCAAGTCGTTCTCAAGACTAGTGTCCAAAGTACTCAGAGCGGACTCGATACCTTCGGATAGTGAGGACATGACAGCCAGTGCAGTAGCGGACACAGATTCTATCTGAGAGGAAACAAGCTCGACGGTCTTTAATTCATAATCATCTAAGAATCCCCTAATGCTGGATGACTGCTCTTGATGGGTTTTCAGAATCACATCTGCTGTTTCTTCTCCAGCCTCTACCTGTGAATCAAGGGTCGCGGCCGCTGACTCTTTCATTGACTCAAAGTCGTCAAGAAACGACGACAAGGAGCCAGTCAGGGTCAAACTGGGGGGGACGGCCTGATAGATAGGCACAACTCCCTTGATGAGGATTACGAAACCCTTTGTTTCAAGCCTCTTTAGTGTCGTGTTAACCTTGGCCAACTTCTCTCCGAGGAGCAAAGCAATTCCGCCTGCCGTCATGTTACCGTTCTTGTAAAGAGGTAACAGAATTCTTGCTTCTAGGTCAGTGATGCCAAGATGCGCTTTCAGAATCTTACTGCTTTCTGCAACTGCATTTCCGCTCATTCTAATCTCCACCGCTCATACTTCCGGACCATACGCCGGATGTAGTTGAAAACCCGGATTACCGGGACTTCTTCAGACTCTTGACCTTCTTGAAAGTGTCAACTAGATCACCAACGTAGACGGGCTCCGAGTTCCCATCGCTAATGACCTCAATCTGTATCTCTAATGTACCGTCCCTAGCACTGATATGAGAGGCCTCGAATCGTTCGGATAAGAAATCCTCGAGATTGCTAACAGTTGATTTCGTAGGAGTGGCTTTGGATGAAAGTCGTAGCATCCACCAATTCAACGTGACAGAAGAGAAATCCGCAGGTACATCATAGTGTTCAGACAAGAGATCAACATACAGTTTGAAAGTCCCCGTCTTATCAATCGGCAATGTTACCGGGTTGACGATGACGACGCCTCTGGCGAAGTTGAAATGGAACAAAAAGCTGTCGCCAGCAACCAGCATGAGATCATGCTCACGGGTTCTAGAGTACTTTTTCCATACCTTGCTGAATTGTATGTTGAACTGTCTAATCGAGGGAACACTAAGAGTGGAGAGGAGGTCCTTGATTGGGAGTCTTCTGTCCTTCATACTTCTTCCTTTCCTCTCAAGAATGAACTTGCGAATGCGACCAAGATGTTGTTTGTAGCAGTAGCTGGGAAGGTCCTGAGGTTCGACACCAATCTCGATGAGCATATTCAGGAAGTTTCTGTCATTGCAGGCGGGCCGCACTGTGCAACCCAGGCGGTCTTCCTGGCATTCCTTACACTTCCCCTCATGAAGCTCCATGAGTTCCAAAGCGAGCTGTTTGTCAGCTCCTGTGTCAAGCAGCTCGATTCTCTCTGCCAGTTCTTGGTTGTGCTTCTTGATCTCCATCTCTAGTATCAACTCGTTGAATCAGACTATCTTCAGTTGGCCGGCTCATGCCGGTAGCTGAGGGCACCGCATTAGAGTCAAGCCGGTCTTTGCCTAATCAATGAAATAAAGTTATGCTACCGGATTCGGTTTCGAGTTGAGTTGAAGGCAGGCTAGATAGATATCAACTGCTTTTGGCGATTTCCTCAAGCTTCTTCTTCCACTCTCGGAGTTCCTTGTTCAACCGTGCTATATCATTCTCATTCAGAGTGGCAGTTGGGGGATATGATTTGAGCTCACGGGCACGCTTGCCAAACTGGAAGAGAACAGGCGTAGAACCGCTAATAAGCGTCGTCAGCTTGTCTCGAACATCCTCAAGAGCTCTAGCCATTATGACGGCCTCAGTCTGTGGACTAACCATTGACAGTAGTTGGTCCATCAATCTTTGCACTGTACTAGGAGGTTCGACGGTTTCTTCGGCAGGCGGGGTTTCTACATCAGCTTCCTTTGGCTTTGTTTTCTTGGAAGGCTTCTTTGTCGGGTCCTTAGCGTCATCTGGTTTGGTAACACTTGCAGCAATGACTTCTGTCACGGTTTCCAATGCCTTGCTAACTTCGTCCAGCGCCTTATTGTACTTGCGCTCTATGTCATCCAACTGGCGAACTATGATGCTCACAATCTCTCTGGTCTCATCAAAGCTCTGGTGAAGATCAGAAACTTTGTCTTCTATTCCAGAGAGACCTGCAACATACTGTTGAAGATCATCTATCTTGGTTAGGATAGTTTCCTCTCTGTCAGATTCTACAGAAGCCTTTAGAATTGTGTGTAAACTTACTACAGAAGTTGAAAGGTCTTCGATTTTCTTTTCAACGGACTCTGTACTGGAGGACTTCTTGAGCTCTTCGACATCAGCTGTAAGTCCTTTTATTGAATCCTTAACTTCATCGATTATTGCGACAACGGACTTAGTATCGGAGGTCTTCTTGAGCTCATCTATGTCCGATGCAAGTCCACTCGTCACTTTTGTGACATTGCCAACCTTTTCCGTGAGAGATTTTACGTCGTCCTTGCTACTTGCCTCATCTACTCTTGTTCCGATCTTCTTGATCGAGTCAGCAATCTCACTAATCTTTGAAACGGGGCCAATCGCTTTTTTGATTGACTCGATTTCATCACCAAGTGAACCAACGCGTTCATCAATCCCTTTGATTGAAGAAAGTACCTTCAGATCCTGACGGATAGATGAAAGTTCCTTAGCAAGATCATCAACCTTTTTGTCCAATTTGGAGATAGCAACATCGTTATCTTCAGTTGGCATATTGCCCGACCCCTGTGTTAACTGCTTGCGGAAAAGGTATCCCGTGTAATTAGACTTTCGATGAGGAAATCCCCTTTAGAGATTTCTAGCTCGCACTACTTCCAGACCAAGTTTCTCAAGGATTGGCAATATGTGGGCCTTCTGTTGTGAGTTAGTTCCTTTCCAGTCAATGACCGCGCTCTTGGTAGTTTCACGCGAGCGCTGAATCATTTGTAGAACCACGTCTTCGGTCAGTCCATCAAGGGCATGTTTCGGAGCGATATGTCCAATCCGAAGATTCTTCTCAATTACAAGACGATTGAACTTACTCGCATAGTGATTGCCTCCAAATCCAATCATAGAATCTTCGTTGAAGGGCTCCTTGATGCACGCCATTGCAGCGGCTGCAACAGATCTTGCACCTTCCTTATGTCGCCAGAAAATCTCGTCACTACCCAGTTCAACGAAAAGAAGCGGCGTACCTAACGAAGTAGGACCGTGGTGTGTGACTTCCATTGTCACATCGAACTCCTCAAGGTTTCGGCTATCGCGCTCGTGGAGAAGGGCTCTGAGTGCTACTGAAACCAAGGACCCAGTTGATACGGACAACTCTTGGGGCTTGCCGCCGAAAAGAGCCTCCTCGCCTAAATTCCCCGTACTATGAACAAGCAGTGCAGGCTTGCCTGACTGAGCCTTGTGTCTTGAACAAAAGACGAAAACCTCTGCGTTGAAGTGTTGTTCTAGATGATTGCTCTCAATCATCTCTCGCGTTGTCGTGATAAGCTTCACAGAATTACCCAGGGTATAGATTGGATTACCCTCGAACGATTCGCCGCTCTCTGAGAAGCCATGATCTTCGATAAGGACCTTCTTTATTGTCTGACTTGCAATGTCCTTAACAGATGTTACAAGTATTCTCAAAACGTGGCACCCTTCAACTATTACTCATGCTGCATTGGACAAGAAGAGGTTTGAGTCCTAGATTGTCAATCTTGATGATGATCTTCTCGTCGAAACTATCCACTATCTCGGACTCAACACGATGTCTAAACTCCTCGACTTTCTCTATTTGGCGTTCAATTTCGTCGCGAATCCTTAGTAAGTCATTTGAGTGATATTCGAGGTTCTTAGTGGCTTCCTCAAGGCGTTTGGAGAATGCATCACTTTGTGCGTACACATCAGAGTCTGCATAGGTTCGACGTTTCTCATCAATTGCTTTAGCCGTCTCTTGAAACTTCTTTAGAGAGCCCCCTCTAATGGCCTCAATCTCCTCAATTGTTCTTCGAATAAGACGGTCCTTCATCTTGAGAGTTCTGCGCTCTAGCGCCTCTCTTAGACCATCTAGACCTTCAAGAAGTCCGGGAGTACCGTCGGGTTCTTCGACAATGGCAGTGAATGGATCCTCGAAATAATCTACAAGTGCCTTCTGACCAGCTGGCCCGATTAGCACGCCTGTATCATGTTGGAGAAATTTCTTAACAGGTTTCTTCAGGATGTTGAGTTTCATTCTGAGCACTGACGCGATGTGCTCTGACTCATCATCAAGGTTGAGCAGATCCGAAACGTTGGAGGACTCCTTGAATTCATCAAAGGCGTTCTTGGCCGCTTCATACTCGGATTGAGCGGCAGTGATTTTCTGACGGACCGTACGAATCTGTTCTTCAAAAACGACTCTGCCAAAGGTGAGGTCGCGAAGAGTTGCGATCCTTGTCCCAATTCGCTCCAAATCCTTAACCCAACTGAACTCAAAAAGCAGCTTGTTAATCTTGTTTATCTCTTTGGATAGTTCTTTCAAGTAAACATCAAGTGACTTTATGATAGCTTTGTGCTTTTTATCCATCCGACGGATCCAGCGAGCCCCGGCCCCCCACAAATCCTGCATGAACTTTTGAGTTTCATCCTTCATGGCCTCAGTAGTGGCATATGTGACCTCGGTTTCCACCACGAAGTTCTCAACAATGTCGTTAATCTTCATCGCAAAACGTGACGCAATTCCCTCTGACTCTGTTTCTTCTTCACCACTAGATTCTGCAAGTTCATGCGCAAGCTCCTCGATATCTTTGAGACTCCGCTCGACAATCTTGAAGCTCCTCTCGGCAATCTTGACAAAGTCCTTTGTCCTCTTTGAGAGGGTCTTGCGGTACCACTTGTCCAGCTGTTCAACGGTAAGGGTGGTCATTGGAATTGCACCTAGGCGCTTTTCAGACTTTTCAACGCGCATATCAAGTTTGCGACTGGTACAAGAGAGTACTGCTGAGTATAGACTCCATAGTCAACAACGAGTGGGTTTGAAGCCAGCTCACACAGTTTGTTTTATAATGACCTTTACATAACATAGGCTTGTGATCAGTCATGTATGAATGTCTGGACACTGGAAACCGCTCTCCAAGACTAGACCTCACCTACGCTGTGAAGTGTTCGGCTTGAGGAAAAGGTCGCAAGGGTTTCTATATCAAAAGGCTGAGCCTGATTGATCCCAGTGGAGATGACCAACTACTACTCCGAAATCCATCGGGGTACAGAGGAGGATTCTGGGTTTCGTACTTATACGACGAGCTAGCGCGCACGGTCCAATCAACTGAGGCAAAAACCATCGAGATTGAGAGTAGCAATACGGGACAAGGTACAATCCAAGCCGTCCTGAGCCACACTCCCCGAGGTTGGAAGGACCCAATCGTGAGCTTCCAAATCGACGTATGGAGCCATAATCTGCCTGTAATGGTGATCCGCCACATCACGACGAATCTGAGAACGGAGCGTGTTGAGGATTTGAGGTTGTTCAACTTCATGGACTTTGACATTGGTGGCCCGAGGAGCTACAAGGATGACTTCGGGAAGTATGACAAAAAATCAGGGGTCATGCTCTTGTGGGATGACAATCCACTATACATCGCTCTTGCCTCAAGACCAAAACCTGATGGCTGGGATATCACTGCTCCTGCGAAGCTGAAGATTGATGACGACCGACGCGACCTTAAGAATAACCTTGAAACGGGTCCAAAGGACATCGCTACAGGTATTCAATGGAATCTTGGCGATCTCGACCCTGGCGAAAGCAAGTCAGTAGAGATGGTCATCGCAAGCGCACAGAGCCGCGAGGATGTATTGGAGATGTTGAAGAAAGGGCGGAAGTTTATCGGCAAGAAGATCCGGTGATGGAGGTACGTAAAGCGTCGCAGTGCCTCTTGAGGCCAGGCAGCACCCTGGGCTTCTTGCCGAAACCGCCCAAAAAAAAGGTGAGGAAGTGGGAAGATTTTCCCAACTCCCTTAGATTGCTCTAACGCTGCTCTAGGTATCTGACCAGCATCTTTGCAGTCTGCGTCAAGCACGCTTGCTTGCCTCTACTGTTGTTATCACCGCCATCCAATAGGCCTATCCGCACGAGCAATCTCAGATTCCACTTCACAGTGGAATATGGAACTGAGCTTGACCGCGACAGCTGGTCAGCTAGAGCGGTCAGAGTGAGTTCATGGAACCGTAGCATAGCCGCACTCATTCTCAAGAAAGTCTTCTGGGTGCTACTCAGTCTCTCATCTGCCAGAGCGAAGTACGCTACAGCCAGACTGTCAAAAGAAGGATTGTCAGCAGGTTCGTGGAATGTCTCGCAGGCCTTCTGGCCACTAGAGAATGCATTCACCTCGTGAGCTAATTTGACACTCACCTTTTGCTCTTGCGACCCGACGTCGATGGGCTTCGGATGATGTTTCTGTACCCATTTAGCTTTTCACCTCATTTTTCTGTTCAAGGGTCATCCGCAATTCCACAATTTGCTACTTAAGCTTTTGTAGCAGCGTAGCGAGCCTATCGGAGGTCGTCCGGAATCTCCAGTCCTAGGGACCTCAGTTTTGCAAAGCCCTTTGAGTACAAGCTCATGTGATGTCTAATGTCCTCCTCGATATCGATGAGTTCAGATAGATGAGGAGTAACTTCGTCCAATCCACCCTGACGGTACTCCTCTTTCATATTGCCAAGGACATCGCTCATTTGCATCATGCCATCGCGAAGGACTGTATTGAGATCAATCATCGACTGCACAGTATCTCTTGCTGATGCATCAGGCATGTAAGGTTGGAAGTCCTCTAGAGCAATTGCAGCGTCCCGGCATTTTTCAATCCTACCAGGGATAATCTCGTCCACCATTGAATGCATCCAGCCCAGTCGTTCCGCGTCTGTGAGATTCCGCAGGTTTTCCATGGAGAAGTAGCCAGTCCACGGGGCAAACTCCATACTCTCGTACTCAATCCACGAGTCGAATGCACTAAGCACGCGGCGCCAACCCTCAGCAGTTTCAGACATAAGTCATCCACTACTCAGTTAGCAGCCAATGTTATAAACTAGATTGAGAATGGAGCGACGAACATGAACCAAAGACGGCTCCATTCACTACTGCTTCTTCTCGACAAGACAAAGGAAGAACCTACAGTTCGACCGACAGAAGAAATCATAAAGATAATTCTGCGCGAGCTAGAAGTTCTTGAGGAGTCTGAGGGTGTCTGGCGTTTGAGTCGTCGCGACAGACAGGAGATAGTCTTGAGAGCCGTATCAATGGGAGCAGAAATCGAGGATGTTGTGAATAGACTCACGTGGAAGGACTTCGAGGGACTCGTAGCCAGTATATTGACTGAGAACGGCTACAGATGCATTGAGAGCTTCAGACGAAGAGGAAATGAAACGGTTCGAGGGATGGAGATTGACGTGATAGGAATCCAGGGAAAAACGTTGGTTTCTGTGGATGCCAAGATGTGGGGAGTCAGGGGTGGTAAGGAATCAGCTTTGCGTACAGCAGCGGAAAAACAGAAGAACAGAACAGAAGAACTTGGCGGGATGTTGAAAACCCTGTCTTCAAAGATACCAGGGATGCAATCTGGAAGGTACAGGCTTCTGCCAATCTTAGTTACCTGGCTCGTAGAAGATGTTCAGTTTCACGAGGGCGTGCCCGTCGTCCCAGCCTTCAAACTCAACTCATTCATTCTGAACATTGATGAGTATGACGACTTGATTGTGACCGTTTCTGGAAACCTCAATCCAGATCAATGAATACCGTTTTATCCTATCTCCAA
>JAUVHR010000019.1 GCA_030593165.1 Candidatus Thorarchaeota archaeon | reverse complement strand
ACCTCTTTTGGGTCCATATCATAGGGGTCGCTCCCCTGACCATCACTATGGCTCATGTTTCTTGACCTCGAAGTCCTTGTAACATGTCAGTCAACTTAAGGAATTTTCCTGTCTTTCTTTGCGAGATTAACTACTCGATTTCTCTGGACTCCCTTTCAGCATCAGATTCTGGGGGTTCTTCTGTATCAAGCGCTTCCCAGCTTGGAGGCGAATGGGATACATCTTCTGGAAGTGCGGTTTCTGAGAGGTCTGCTTCTGCATCGTCAGTTGAAGGTTCCTCCTTCGGATCCTCAGGCTGTTCGCTGTCTTCAGACTTCTCTTCTTCCTCTTCCTCCTCTTCTTCTTCCTCGCCCTCTACGATTTCTTCAAGCTCCCTTACTTTCGAGGTTATCGCTGACAGGCTGCCAGTTTCAAGCTTCTCTAGCAATAGCCTGAACATTCTCTCAACCACAGCAGATTTGCCTTTTGCTTCGAACTCTAACTCCCCTAGCTCGAATTCAATCTCAGTGTAGTCATCCTTCTTCTTTTTTGATTTTTTCTCCTCGTCTCCCATGATAATCAACTTAACCAAGGTTTTACTATTTACAATATAAACTCTAACACGACATTTCAGAACCCATTTGTTTATGAGGTAAGTGGGTTCACTCAACAGCAGGGAACTCAGATGGACATCAAGTTTGAGCTGGTTCCTGAAGACCAGCGTAAACCAAAACCTAACGATCCCCTGAATCTTGATTTTGGCTCGGCATTCACGGATCATATGTTTTCCATGAAATATAGTGATGACTGCTGGCATTCCCCCCTAGTTGGACCATACACGCCTTTCAGTTTCGACCCTGCTACCCTTTGTCTTCATTATGGCCAGGGCATCTTTGAGGGGATGAAGGCATACAGACGCGGAGACCGAGTGTTTCTCTTCAGGCCGGAGAAGAACTTCGAAAGACTAAATGCGTCTGCAGACCGAATGGTGATGCCTCAGATTTCAGTTGATTTCGTTCTTGATAGTCTCAAGCAGCTCCTTCGTGTCGAAAGCGATTGGATTCCTCAGGAGCCGGGCACATCACTCTATATGCGTCCCACAATGATTGCCACGGAGGTCCGGCTTGGGCTCCGTTCTTCCCATGAGTACATCTTCTTTATCATTCTGTCTCCTGTAGGGCTCTACTTCAAGGATTTTGTTCCAGTTGGCATTCTTGTCAGTGACAAGTACGCGCGATCTGCGAGCGGTGGTGTTGGGTTCGCAAAGACAATGGGCAACTACGCAGCAAGCTTGCTTCCCGGCAAAGAAGCAGCAGAGTTAGGCTTCTCCCAAGTTATGTACCTAGATTCTCATGAGCGCAAGTTCATTGAGGAGGCAGGAACAATGAACATCTTCATTCTATTTGATGACGAGCTGGTTACCCCCCCACTCACCGACACTATCCTGCCTGGAATCACAAGAGACTCCCTAATTCAGTTGGCTCGTGACTCAGGTACTACTGTGAATGAGCGTTCAGTCAGCATTGATGAAGTAGTCGAAGGCATCAAGAGCGGAAAGGTCCTTGAGGTCTTTGGAGCTGGTACTGCCGCTATTGTTGCACCAATTGGAACTCTTTTCTATAAGGGCGAATCCTTCACAGTTGCTGATGGGGAAATCGGTATAATCACCCAAAGACTGTTCGATGAACTCATAGGTATCCAATGCGGTGAAAAAGAGGATAGACACGGATGGGTGGTCGAGATTAGCTGATTCTTGCCGAGAATATTCGAGAAGCCAATCAGGAAGCTTTTTCGGGTGTAGTGTACGACAAGTGGTACTTGAGGTGTACACATTGCCATCCCAGTTGATTGTTGACTACACAAAGTGTACAGGATGCCGTATATGCGAGCTGGCCTGTTCCGCCAAGAACGAAGGGCGATTTCAACCAAGCCTTGCAAGGTTGAAGATTATTCGCTACGATGATCTTGGGATGGACATTCCGAATGTCTGTGGCCCTTGTGAGGAAGCCCCTTGCATCGAGGTCTGTCCAGTCTACGCCATGCGCAGGGACCCAAAGAGTAAGATGACATACGTTGAACATGACAAGTGCATTCTTTGCAAATCCTGTGTTGGAGCTTGTGTGAATGGAGTTATTCTATTGGACACCAAGTCGATGCGAATCATCAAGTGTGACCACTGTGGCGGAGACCCGGAATGTGCCAAGGTATGTCCCACTGGGGCAATCAAGTACGGGCCAACATCATCATCAAAGACGGTTGACAGACATGGAAAGCTCTCAACCTATCTCCACGAGATTGAACGCATGTCAAAGGCTCAGGAATCAGGTGGGGATGTGTAGTTGGCTGCAAATGGTTATGCTGGAAAAATACTGCGCGCCAAGCTAAGCGATGACGACTTCAAAGTTGACGCATTACCCACCGAGTGGATTCGAGAATTTATCGGTGGCGATGGATTTGCTGCGAAGCTCCTTTACTCGGAGGTGCCAGGGAAAACCGACCCTCTGTCAGAAGCCAACAAGCTGATTGTTTCAACGGGTCCAATAACCGGGACTCTCTGGCCTATGAGCGGACGCACTGTCTTTGTGTCCAAAGCTGCACAGACGGGCATTTGGGGAGAGTCACACGTTGGCGGTTTCTTCGGTCCGGAGCTCAAGTACTCCGGTTATGATATGCTCGTTGTCGAGGGTAAGGCTGAAACTCCAGTCTATTTGTACATAGAAGACTCCGATGTTCAATTGCTAGATGCTAGCGAATTCTGGGGACTCCCAACAAACGAAGCCACCGCTGCCATCCAGAAGAAACATAATGACCCTGACCTCCAAGTGGCTGCAATAGGTCCTGCAGGTGAGAAGCTCGTAAGATTTTCTTCTATCATAATCAACAACGCACGAGCAGCAGGACGAACAGGCATGGGGGCTGTCTTGGGCTCCAAGAATGTCAAGGCGATTGCGGTTCGTGGTCATGGGTCTGTTGAGGTTGCCGATCACGAAGGTTTCGTAGAGCTCGCAAAGGAAGCACATGATCGCATACGAACCAACCCCCAAGCTAGGGAAATGAGCAAGTGGGGAACATGGATTCTTACAGCGGTCAAGCAACAAATCGGTGAGCTACCTACTTACAATCATCGAACAGGGGTCTTTCCGGGATGGGAGAAACTATCTGCAGACTATATCCGTCCTAGATACACTATCTCGGATCGAGCATGTTTTGGTTGCAGTCTTGGCTGCAAGAAGGTCAACTATGTCCGCCACGGCCCTTATGCGGGGACCCTTGAAGAGGGACCAGAATATGAGGGCCTGATGGCATTCGGCAGCTCTCTCGGAATTGCTGATTACCCAACGACATTGAAGGCAAATCAAGTCTGCAACAGGTTCGGTATGGACGTAATTTCTGCTGGAGCGACAATCGGATTTGCTATTGAGGCATTCGAGAATGGCCTGATCACAGAGGAAGACACGGACGGCCTCACCCTTGAATGGGACAATAGCGAACTAGTAATCCAGCTACTAGAGATGATGGGCCGCAGAGAGGGATTCGGTGATTTGCTTGCTGAGGGCTCCCGCGAGGCAGCACGGCGACTCGGTAAAGGAACAGAGAAGTACGCAATCCATGTCAAGGGACTGGAGGTTTCAGGACAGGACGGTCGTACTCATCGCAGTATTGCCTTGGGACACGCAACTGGAGCTAGAGGTGCAGATCATCTCAGGAGTCTCGTTGTTGTGGACCAGCTTGGTTACGAGGATGTTGCGGCTGAGAGATGGGGGGCAGACAAACTACCGGAAATCATAGATCCCTACACTGAGAAACACAAGGCTAATGCTGTATTCGAAACCGAGAATGCCTACGCAATACGAGATGCCTTGATTGTATGCTGGTACTCCGTATCGTGGCCTCCGATATTCTGGATGAATGACTTCGCAGCGGTCTTACATCTAGCCACGGGCGAGAAATCACTTGGTTCAATTGAGAACCTGACAACTATTGCAGAGCGCCAAGTCACGCTCAAACGCCTATTTAATGCACGAGAGGGACTCACTCGCGACGATGACCAGTTGCCTGCGAGATTCACAGAGGAACCAATGCCAGAAGGACCCGGCAAGGGCCAGACTGTAGATTTAGATCCCATGCTGGATGACTATTATCGACTCCGCGGATGGGACCTTGAAACCGGTCTGCCGACTGATAAAACAATACGGAAACTGTCCTTGGGTTGGACAAAATCCAACCCTTAGACACACTACATTCTAACATAATCTACGTTGTGGGGTTGTCCGCAGCTAGCACAAGTGTACTGGTCTGGCCCAGTCCAGTCTATATCTTCCCACGACATCTTTGCGCCACAGTTAGTGCAAGTGCCCCTGATTTGTGGCTTCACAAAGACTGTCCCTGAACCAGCTCTTCCAGTAGCAGCCGGAGCGGCCGAAGTGCTTTCCTGTGCCATCTGTTCTGGAGCAACTGTTGAGGAGTCGCTGATTGTGTACTGGGTCAATGGGTGGTGCATTGCAACAGCACTGTATTCCATTGTCAACCACTGGAGATGCTCTTGCGGGATCGTTTGCCAGGCCCTAGCCTGCCAGATTCTCACTAGGTGATCCTGTCTGGGAACCTTACCCTTAATCTGAAACCTGCCCGTCGATGCCTCCATCTTCAGTTTGTTTCCTCTTGACTCAAAGGTATGTACAATATTGAGTGGGAAGATGTACAGCTTTCTCTTACTAAGGTCGAACTGATAGAGTCTGAAGTTCGTTAGTACGAATGAGCCGGGACCGTAAGTGAACACTTCCTCTCCCTTAAGCCACACGAATCGTAGAAAGAAGTCGCGTGAGAATCGCCCGTGAGTTCCAATTGTGCTCCACCTGCCGTATGGATGATCAGGATGGATGAACGGGAGTCCTGAAATCTCAGCAATTTTCCTCCTACCGCCAACACGCAAGTTGTCGTACTCTCTAAGTCCTATTGCGGCACGAAGTTCCTCTCTTCGTGGCATCGCTCCCGAAAGGTTGACAATACCGTTGACGATTTTAAACATAGCCGCTCTTGATGTGAGCTTGTATTCCTTGATCATATGCAATGGTACACTTACACTAGACCTTGATCCATGGTCATACTGGATGAGTCGATAGTTCGTGATTCTGTACTCATGGCCCTGTGCAAGGATTCGTTCTCCCTCAACTGGAATATAGACTACTGACGACACTTTTTGTTACACCAGCCTCTTTGTTCATTTCCAATGATATGTTTCTCAGAGGCGCATTAAAAGCTTGACCGTATCGTGTCTAACCTAACTGGACCATCCCGGACCGTCTTGGTACTGAAACGTATAGAATGTCATCATATCCAAGGATACCGAAACCGGACGGGTTTTCGAGTTTTACGTGGTCATCGTAAACTTCAAACACCTGAACATTTGGAATCTTAGCAAGGGAGTCCTTCTGCATATACCGCAGATAGACTGTGAATACTTGTCCCGTACTCTTCAAGTCCTGAAAGACACTGCTCCAATCAGTCATTCTGAGTTGCCTCCAATATCACTTGGCATGCATCACCCTTACCAATTTAATGTTTGCCTCAATGCTTTAGGTCGTATCACGAAGTGTCATGGGTCGAAGTCCAAGATTCATGAATACAGTTTCAATCATCTGAAGGGGGTCGTCCTTGGCCTCAAATCTAGAGAGATGTGTCCCACAGCCTATTCTACAATCTGACGCTCCAAAGCCTCTTGGTCCAGGGACGACGACCCCCGAATTCTGAATAGCCTTGGATATCCGGCATTCCATCGGTTCGCTGGATTCTGCAAATACTGCAGTCTCAACATGAGCTGATTGAAGCAAGTAATCGATGTGCCAGTGAATCTTCTTCGCTCTTGAGAAGTGTCTCTTCAGTCTATGCTCGAGACTATCTTGGCCTGGGCCCAGAGCAGAACCTACATAGAACCATGTACCTGCTTGGATGAACGTATCTCCAAGACCGCCCACGGGGATTACTAGACTCTCAGCTACTTTGACCAGAAGAGTGTAGACTCCTTTCGTCATATCCGACTCGCCCCTGTCTAATCATTGGGGTTTTGAACAGTAGAACGAACCCCGATATTGTGATAAGGGTCGTGCTTGCACTAATCTAACAGGAAGATGGCGGCCAGAGAGATTATCCCCGGGTTCTATGAGGTTCAGGGTAAGTACGTTGATTACTTCGGTTACGTGCGAAGCTATCTAGTTGTGGACGACGATGAGGTTCTGGTGATTGACCCTGGGACTGCGGGTAGTCCTGGGCGGAAAATACTGGATGCCCTGAAGAAGCTTGGACTACAACCCAAGAAAAGCGTAGTCGGGATACTCTGTACACATGGACATCCTGACCATGTGGGCGGTGTATCAAAGCTCAAGAGAGCCACGAACTCTCCTGTGATGATACATGAGAGGGATGCAGAACTCCTTGAGGACCCGTCGAGATTCATCAATGAGCGTCTGTTGCTTGATTTCGCAGGACGCTTTGCGATGAAGATGGAAAAGGGGCCCCTTCGTGTCAACTTTAGAGGAGTGATACCCGACAAATTGGTGCAGGATGGCGACGAGATAAAGGTCGGCAGTCTGTCGGTCAAAGCTATTCATACTGGTGGGCATTCGGCTGGACACTGCACCTTCTATGAGCCCTTCAACAAAGTGCTGTTCTCTGGAGATGAACTCAACAACTTCCCCAATGACCCACGTCGATTCTATGTTGACCTAAGTGGGAGTCTGCCTGCGAAACTAAATGCGATAGATCGTATGGAATCGTTAGAGATAGAGTATCTTCTGCCCTCTCACGATACACCCTATTTCTTCGATGACGCCAAGCTTCAATTCAGCGAGGTAAGAGATGCAGTTAGACAGTTCCAGAATCATGCTCTCGAGAACCTGAAGGCGAGAGGTGAGGTTGATATCGGTCAGCTTGTCTACGATTTCCGAAGGCTCAGTAGTGTACCGATTCCTGAGGTTTTGGAAGCTTTGCTGCCTACAACGATTCTCGTCGCTTTGGAGAGTCTCAAAAAGGCTGGTCTTGTAAGAGTAGATCAAAGTGGTATCTGGTCTTCAATGTAAATCACATCACCTTCAGCCGAGCTACATTCAAAAGACAGCTTACCAATTTGGAATTGTTCAGTCGTGCGTAGAAGAATCTCCACGCTACTCCAGTCTTTCAAGTTTGTAGGAGACCATCAAACAATGAGCGGCAAAAAAAAGGGAAGAGATCAAGCGCCTAGTACAGTCGAAGCTATACAGATGGCCTCAGTGTCAGTTCTATCCACCACAACAAGGAAGGGGATTCCCCTAGGGAGCGCGATAGGTTCCGGGAGTATGATGGAGGAGAACTCAGAGGTTGTTGCCATGAATGTGGCTCCTCTTGTTCTGGCTATCCGTGACACTCTTCTTAATCAGGAAGGTCTAGACCTGCTTTCGTTGGAATGGGACTTGGAGTTTACACCTGGCCCTCGGGTTCTCCCCGAACAGCTGACCATAGCAGGTGGTACGTCAAGTGGTGTCGGATCATATGTATGCGTGCTGAGCTGGGAGAATGGAGTCATTGATCCTTTCAAGATTGACGCCCATATGAAACAGCTGTCGAAGAAAATTGCAGACATCGACACCGCAGTTTCCAACAACGAATTGGATTATGAGAACGACGGACTTCGCGTGCTCCGGAGGTTCAACGATAGGCTGAACAGCGTAGTTTTTGTCGAGATGATGGATAGACGTTTTCAAGGCTCATGGGATTCATTTCAGTTAAAGCCAGAGAACGTAGACGTTGAATCTGTGGTGAAGGTGGAGTTCCGAGATGATTTCACGATTAGGCCGCCAGGCATTCGTGTCCTTAGGCGAATGAAAACAGAGTTCATGATGCCGCAGGCCGACGAAGCGCATCTTGTTGACCATTTCAAGCACAGGGTACTAACACCAGCCGCTGTGGACGCACTGACCGTATCAATACCTGAAACTGGCAGAGCTATCTTAAGCGAGCTGAATGCTTTTGCCTATAGCAAAGAGGAGGCCTTAGCGGCGAAGGCAGTTATAGAGAGCTTCTCCAAATCTGTAGGGAAGACCGAGATTTCGCATGCTGAGATGGATAGCACAATTCAGAGTATTGGCGAGTTCATCGTGGACCTTCAAGAAACCGTGGCGATATTTGAGGAAGTCATTGAGGGGCACATAAGTTCCGGTAAGACACTAACACTTGCTGGTCATGAACGGGAGATAGAACTACTGGTCCAGACGCACAAGTCCGATTTGTCTGACATTAGGGCGGACCTCATCAGGGGCTTCGTAGAACGCATGATGCAATCAGTGGAATCTGAGTTCCCTGTTGATGATGAAGTCCGAGCATGGCAGTTGAAAAGTACAATGCGCTATTTCTTGGCTTACAGCAAGCGAGTTCGCCAATACTTCGAATCTGAATTCATTCAATACTTGATGGTTTCCGTTGCTCGTGAACTACTTGTATCCGCCTTGCAAGGTTTTAGACAAGAGATGATAAAACTAGACATGGATCCTATAGACCGTACTCTCTTCGAGAAGATTTACCAAGAGCTCTTTGCGCAGTTGAATGCCGCCTTTGATAAGAAAGCCTTTGAAGGCGCGCGTATCGATAACTTTGCTGACCTCACCACGTCCATTTCAAATGATCTGATTGAGGTTTTCAAGAAACTTGACATCTGGGATTTAGTTGATTTCGCAGACATAGCTGAGATTGCCAGAGCAGAGCTGAAACGAACACACTCACCTGATACCGGTCTCGATAATAGCTCAGTCCTCATGGAGATGCTCTTAGATTTCGAAACCCTTGTATCAGAGATAGCTCCTGACATCGCGCAGACGCTGCTGGCCAAAGATTTCTTGGACAAAGTCCTGACTTGGGTTACTGACACAGGTAAGGATCTTGAGGACGAACTTATCAGAGCGGTCAGGGCTTTAACTGAGAAGCCAGAAGCCTGGCTGAATGAGGCAGTAGGCTGGATTGAGGAATTCAGGAGAGCATCAGACAGTAGACCCACATTACCTAACAATCTTCTAGAGTTCTTGAGGTTCATTCACGAGAGAATAGGTAGAGCGTCTGGTGCCCGGTCAGTTGTAGACAAGGTCGTTGATGAAACAGAGCAACGCGAGGCAGTATACGATCAACAGGTGAAGGAATGGAAGTCAGTTTCCAAGCAGATTGAGGCTGAGAACGAAACCATTCGTGCTCATAATGAACATCGTGAAACCATAATCATTCAAGCGAAACAGCAGTTCATTAAAGAGAGAGAGGACTACGAGCTGAGGCTAGCAAAAATGAGAGAGCAGCCTGTCAGTCTCGCGGGTGAAGATCAGCTACCTGTTCCTACTGCTCAGAAACCAACCCCACCAGTGCCGCTTGAATCACATCTTCAACGAATTGATGCCGAGTATCCTTCAAAAGATCTCAAGCCTCTCCCTGAGTGCCCTGAACCCTCTGAGGAACTCCTAGTATATCAGGAACTCCGGAGTCTGCTCACTGAAAAGCTTGAGCAGATGACTAATCGCCAAGGCGAAATGGAACGCGTCTTCGGAGAGCGACTCGAGGGATTGACCTCACCTGGAGCGGAAGTAACCGATGCCGTCCGAGTCGGCATTGTTGAGCCATTCCACGAATACCTGATGGACTCAACGATTCGGGGGCTAGGTCATCTCTTTCCACGTACCAAGAGAGCATACCTACGAGATCCGGAACGTCCCAATCTGTTGTATCTTGTGACCTATGAACACGATGGAAGTGAGCTAACGGTGACCATTGGCGATACTTACTTGCGAGGTGATTGACGTTGTCAAGCTCTTGGGTTATAAAGACCAGACAGATGAGTGAAGCAGGAAAGCAGATTCTACTGAGAGAAGGACTCGTCACCCACATGCGTAGCACACGCGACCGTCAGCAGGTCACAGAGATGCTGGAAGAGAAACGCCCGCTGGAAGATATTCTGTCATTCTTCGCTGCTTACTGGCTCTATCATTATCAGGGCGTTCGACTACTGAGCTTTTCTGATGCTCAAGAACTTACAATTGAACGTAAGGGTGAGATGAATCGCGAAGAGAGAAGACACCTCGAGCTCGAGATTCGAGAGTTGCTTGGTGACAAACATAGAGAAGAGATAGACATCAGTCGGCTTGCAAGTGAGTTCACTGTGAGTCTGTGTAAGGAGGTCAAAGACGCGAAACCATCTGACCCCGAGGCGCTCGCAAAGACCGTTGCATTGCTCAAAGACTTCCTTGGTCAGATTCCAACAGACTACAAACCAAATCATGACATAGATTTCATTAATACGGTTACCGGTTGGAGTGCAGAGTGGCGCGATGAGCTTTACATCAAGGCATCCGGCTTGAAAGAGACCTCTCTATCGCTTAGAGATGAACTTCTACGTGACCATCCATCAGAAACTGTTGAAATATCAATTCTCAAACGATGTATCCGCAGGATTCTTGGAATCGATGTTTACGTCCAGAATCGGATTATTGAAGCTGAATTAGATGACGCAACATGGAATGATATAGCCAGCTCGGTATTGAACAAGATTCTTGGTGGCAGCTTGAGTATTGAGGTGATCCAGAAAGCGCACGAGCTCCGCCTTGGTGTGATTGATGCTCTTGTACTTGAGTTTGACTCTCCAACAACCATTACTGAATACGAGAGAGTGATGGGCGTTGAGACATCAAAGCAGGTAGGCGAGCTAATACAATCAGAGCCACGGCAAGCCTTTGAGATTCTTTCTGTATTCTTAGATATTGATGCTGGCGACATACGGGCAGCTCTGCGATCAAAAGGTCTGACTGAAACTTCGGTCATTGCAGAAGGACTGATTCTACAGACTACAGAACCTAAACTCACCGATGATGACGGGCCACAGATTAGTCCTGAAGAATTAGCTCAACTCGAGCGGTCACTGAAATTGCTTGAGAAACTAGAGAGCACTTTGGAGAAGTCGGTAAAAGGGGCACTTCGTGCTCAGGGACTCAGACCGACTGAACTCGACAAAATCACGATAGAGTTCCTAGTCAAGAAACGTGAAAGTCTTCTTGGTATCGAAGTGAAGGTGCTAGAGGCTCTAAAGGCGAAAACACGGGTACCCGCTCCAGAGGCCATGAAAATCCTGTTGGCTGCACGAGAACAGGTTGAGAGTGGTGCCTTAAGCTCAATAGGTATGAAGTCTGCCACAGATATGGTGCAGCGACGACAGCATGACGAAACACTGGCAACGTTGAAGCTGGACTTGGTGTGGCATTTCACAATAGGTTTGCTGACAAACCTCACTCGAGTTGTTGAAACATACATTCGTTCCAAACAGGATCTTCTAAGAACCAAAGCTCTACTCAAAAGCATCTATGAGGATACAGAAGAGAAGCTGCAGTTTCTGCGTGAAGAGATTCTAATCGATCTAGCTGCAATGAGAATCTATGAACTAAAGGTAGTCCTTCCTGAACTAGATGCATCAACAATATGCTCTTGGGTTCATGCGCGATTATCCAATCTGGGAATGAGTGCTGCTCAGGACGAACTGAGCAAGACATCAAGTCCTGTCTTTGAAGGAATCGCAGACACTCCTCTCAAACTTGACAACCTTGGATTTGATAATTATGCAATAGCGTACGATGTGATGCACAGATTCCTAAAACGTGAACGTTTGGAGAAGCTCGCCAAAGAGGAGTATGCTCTTGAGGCGGAGAAGAAACGACAAAGCGCCATTGATAAACGCCGCGGCAAAATCGATGTGATTGCTTGGCTTGATACAAAGTGCAAGACTGTGTTCAGAGCGATTAGCAGAGTTGGGACAAAAGGGCTTGAGTGGTCAGCCAGTGATCAGTCCAAGTGTGCGAACCTTCTTGCGTACTATGTGACACAACACCGTGGAAGACCTCTCTGTACGGTCTGTGGTTCAGCTCCTGCAGATGGCAAGTGTCAGAGGCATGGGAAAGGAAACATGACCACCAGTTCTGACTTGGATAATCTGACAGCATTCGTTATGGAGTCCATCACAACCATGAAGAGTAGTCTTGTCGGTGCCACTGCCGAACCAATGACATGGCCTGAAGCTAGGCGAGTCGTGGACCAAGTCATTACTAGACTCAAACGCGGCGGTAAGATCACTTCGAAGACGAACCTCAAGGCACTAATGCCCGGTGACCTGAACTATGTGATTGGTCCTGCAATTGCGAAGGTAATAGGCAAGTACTTTGATGAGTCGGTAGGATATGTTGCTCGGAGAGCAGATATTGCATAGGTGCTTATGGTTGGTAGACATTCTCAGAAATCCAATCTAGATAGTCCTTCGAACCCCACTTGATGGGGACAACAATGTACTCAGGCACTTCGTATGGGTGAACCTCTTTCAGCGATCTCAAGAGGCTTTCAGTGAGGTAGCTTTCTGTCTTCATCAACAGCAGACACTCCTTCGTTTTCTCTATCTTACCATCCCAGTGATAGATGCTTGTCATCCCGGGTACAATGTTGACACATGCACACTCCTTTGATTCTACAAGCTTTAACGCAATCTCTTCTGCCTTCTCCTCGGGACAAGTAGTCATTGCAAGAATGTAATCAGCCATGGGATTGCTGATGCAAATTGTGTCTTATAATGCGCTTCATTCTCACTCTTTTGAGAAAGTTTAATACAACGCCAGTTGCGGGTGGCATTCGCTGGCGGATTCTCATGACTAAGCGGTTTATACCACAAGGTGTCATGCCTGCCTTGGTGACTCCCTTCACAAAGGATGGAGATATTATCGAGGAAGGTTTCAAGGAAGTTATTGATTACACAATCGACAAGGGTGCCACCGGAGTTGTTCCGGCAGGGACTACTGGCGAGTTCGTGTATATGCGAACCGAGGAACGAAAGAAACTCCTCAAGCTCACAGTGGAGTTCGTGGATGGCCGTGTCCCCATTGTTGCGGGGACTGGTGAGACTAGTACCAAGGCAACTGTGGCTCTAACAAAGTATGCTGCGGACATAGGATGTGATGCCGCTCTTGTCATTTCACCGTTCTATCTTCGACCGGGTGACAAGGGCTACTTCGAACATTATGAAACCGTGGCTCGAAGGTCAGACCTTCCTGTGATACTCTACAACATTCCACAGTGTACTCTGGGTGTCCTCCAATCGAATATTGTTGAGGACCTAGCAGAGCTTGACAACATTGTCGGAATAAAGGATAGTGGTGGAAACATCCCACACACGTTGGAGCTAATTGAGAAGTTGAAAGACAAGATGCCCGTGCTGATTGGACACGATGAGTGTTTCCTCTCTGCAGTTTCTGCTGGAGCAACCGCCGCAATTCTGGCATCTGCAAACGTGATTCCTCATATCTGGCTCGACATAATGAAGAAGGTGAAAGAGGGTGACACAGAAGGGGCCAAGAATCTTCAGCTTTCAGCTCAGACTCTGGCTAGGATTGTCACTCGGAATGGAGGCGCTCCACCGGCAAAAGCCGCTCTGCGAATGATGGGGATTAAGGCTGGACGAGCCAGAATGCCTCTTGACTCCGGTGGAACACTCACTCGCGAGCTTAGGGAGGAGATTCAGCTCGAACTAGAGAAGCTTGGTCTAATCAAGAAACCGAGTCATCCATCAGCCAAGAGAGACATTGACATTATGAATTTCCTAAAGGACTCCGGATTTGATGTTTCTGAATTTCAGGACTTTAGGACAGCCAAGAGTGCAAATGAAACAGTGTCTGTGAGTATTGTCGCTGGGACCAAGAATGGTCCGCTCGGAAGAGCTTTCGTGAAGCTGCTCACTACTTCGAAGATCGGTCACGAGGCACTAACCATTATCCTTGAGCCTAATCTCGCAGTTCGTCCAAGCTCGCTGATGATCCCAGTTCAGAAGATCAAATCTATGCGGCAGGCCTCTTTCTTCTATGGCCCAGTGCAATCCGGCGCGGCCAAGGCCATTGCTGGCCTTCTTGGAGCTGGAAAGATTCCAGATGAAGCCGTAGAAAGTCAGCTGATGATTATGGTTCTTGACATTGACCTAAACAGACGGAACCGTCGCGAGATAACAAAAGAAACAGAGAATGCGGTGTCAACCGCACTTGATCAAATATGGGGATGAACAAGATGGCGGAAAACGAATTCAGATTCAAGGGGGCATTTCCAGCGCTTGTGACACCGTTCGACGAGAATGGAGTCAATGAAGAACATTATCGTGGCCTGATTGATTATGTGATTAAAGCTGGGGCAACCGGTATTGTACCATGTGGCACAACCGGTGAGTTCACAAGTATGAGTTTCGATGAAAAGGTTGAGGCATTTCGAATCGCCTGTGAGGTTGCCAAGGGTCGTGTTCCTGTTTTAGCTGGGACCGGCGCCGCACGTACTGGAGATGCGATCAAGCTTACAAAGCGTGCTGCAGAGTTTGGTGCTGAGGCTGCATTGGTGGTATCACCCTATTTCCTCAAACCGACAACAAAGGAGATTTTCGAACACTACGAGAAGGTAGCTAATGCAAGTGATATCCCTATTTTCCTCTATAACATTCCTCAGGTCACCGGGGTTCTATTGAACTGGTGGCTGATCGATGGACTGAGAGAGATTGATGGCATCACGGGGATGAAGGACTCGAGCGGTAATCTAGTCAACCTAACGACGATTCTTGTGCGTCGACCTGAGAACTTCCAGGTGGTTATTGGCCACGATGAAGTTGCCTTCCCTGCCCTTGCAGCGGGTTGTGATGGAGTTATTCTCGCAAGTGCTAATGTCTTCCCAGACCGTTACATCAAGATGCAATCTGCATTGGCGAGCGGTGATCTCAAGGGCGCTCTCATTGAGCAGAGGAGCATCCAGAAGGCAGTGCGTCTATTTGTAAATCGCGGTGGCGGCCTTGCAGTCAAGGCTGCTCTGAACATGATGGGCGTGCCTGTGGGACTGGCTCGCCAGCCTTTGCTGGAAGGTGACGGACTCAGGTACGAGGATATTGATGAACTTCGTACTTGTCTTGAGGACCTCCAGCTGATTCCGCGTGGACCATTGACGTTCCGCGCTGGCGACAGGTCAATTATTGCTGAGAGCTATCCTATGGCAGTCGGCATGGTACCAGATGAAATAGCAGACCTTACACTATTACATGGTGAAGCACTAGCTGGCGAAGGTCAGGAAGTTGCTCACGTGGACCTTGTGCTAGGCCTCAGAAATGGACCAATGAGTGCGGCCCTTGACGAGGCCGGAAAGGTCGTAGAGGGATTCCATCCGTCCAACATCATCAAGGACCTAGAACTTGTCACAGTCTTCGCGCCAACAGTGACAATCGTGGATGACAAGCACAAAACAATGGTCTATGATGTTGCACAGAAGGCGGTTGCAGATGCCGTTAGACGGACAACAACTGACATGATATTCCCGGAGGAGTTGATTCGCGACCTTGTGCTTGCCGTGAATGCGTTCGTCCATCCAAGCGCCAGCAATCCGAAGCGAGTACACATTAACAACTTCCGCGCAACTCGACATGCACTACGTCGGGCTATCGAAGGTAGACAGTCTGTTGCTGAAGTTATCGCGAGAAAGAAATCAGCACGACATCCATTCGCGTACAATCCATGACCTCTTGAGCTGTCTTCTGGCAGCTCAGAAACTCGTGTCTTGTAGGCTGTTACTCAAGACTAGTGTAGCTAGGTTGCTTTGGCCAATTGTTAAGTAATGCGGATGTTACTCGTCCACATTATGCGGGCAATTTGGGAGCAATTGCTATCGCTGGAATCCTGTTTCGTGGTTCTCTCGGAGATGGCCTGTGGCGGATGAATTCCGTGCACTCGTTTTGCATTTCAGGTTATATAGCCCGATTCTCACTATACTACTTAGTTCGTTCCAACGGAATGCCCAGCGCTTCATTTTCGCATCCGTCGGAGGTCGAAACTATGGCTGAGACGTGCATCATCTGCATTCGTGATTTATCCTCTCGGGCGCTTCAGAAGAGGGTTCGCGGATTTCTTGCAGGGGGAAAAGTTTCAGTGGAGGATGACACTGGGAGAACATTCGAAGTTGTATGTCGCAAGAACCGGGTAATTCTGCGATGCAGCGGCGATGACCATCATGTGGAGTATTTTGGCAAAGGGGATTCCACTGGTGTGTTCTTGGGTCATTTTCTCTACTGATAGATGCCGGCTCAGCCTACACATATCTTCTTGAAAGTGGTTCGAGAACAAGGAGAGGGAAGGTCTCCACCCACTCTTATGCAATTATGGTTAAATCCAGCTCATACAGGCGTGGACATCATCGACCTGTACTGTTTCTTCTTCGTGAGTCTCATTAGGTTTCCACGGTTGAGAAACGGTTATCAGGAACATTCTTAGCGAAGGGTGTTTCTGCTTGATTGGGTGGTTGCTTGCTAAACGAAAAACGAATGCTCACATTCTTGAGGGACATCATCGCGACTAACTCGGAAAATCCTCCGGGCCGCGAGGCTGCAGTTGCCAAAGTTATCAGGCAACATATGGAATCAAATGGGATTGCCTGCAAGTCAGTGGGACCCAGTGCTCGCCCCAATCTGATAATGTCTACGCATGATTGGGAACTTGGTCCTCTGGTTATTCATGGACACATGGATACAATCCCGGTAGGTCCAAGAGAATCGTGGACTTACGACCCCTTTGGCGGTGAGCTGGTCGATGGAAAAATCTACGGTCGAGGTTCTTCTGATATGAAGGGACCCCTGTCAGCTGTGGCAGAATCTATGCTACTCTACGCTGACGAGAAACACGACACACCACTCGTTATGTTAGTGACCTCCGATGAGGAGAGCGGCTGCTTGGGGGCTGAAGAGGTTGCCAAGAACGGTATCTTGCAGGGAGTAAAATATGGTGTGTGTGCCGAGCCAACTGAACTCAACGTATTGGTTGGTGAGCGGGGAATGTTCTGGTCAAAAGTAGTGACCAAGGGGAAGGCTGCTCATGGATCTCGGCCTGAAGAAGGCCTCAATGCAATAGAACTCTGTATCAAAGCTCTTCAGATTCTCAAAGAGAAAGACTATCCTTACGAAGAAGATACCATGATGGGTCGTTACACCCTTGGTGTTGGTATGATCAGGGGCGGCATCAAAATAAACGTGGTTCCAGATAGATGCCAGGCACATCTTGACATGCGTTTGGTGAAAGGGCAGACTATCGAATCCGTTACTGCAGAGATGAAATCCCGCCTTGCCGAGGCCGGACTTTCTGACTACGTAGAAATCGAGTATATTCATGGTAAGCCTGCTGTGATCACTCCCATCGATTCGGAGATAGTTACCATCAGCTTGGAGGCCGTGGAGAGTGTGACAGGGAACAAACCCACACCAACCGCTGCGACATACGGGACTGACTGCTCGGTGCTTCAACCAAAGATTGGCATTACGAATGTCATCTGCGGTCCTGGCAGTATTACGCAAGCACATCAATCAAACGAGTATATTCGAGTTGATCAATTGTTGCAGTCCGTTGATGTGTATCTCAAAATCGCTCACAAATTCGACTAGGAGTCATCTTTAGAATCTGCTCTCTTCTGACATCTGAGTGCAATCAGGGCTGCAATCGCCCCGGCTCCAAGACCATTGCCTATATTTACTACTGCGAGACCAGGTGCACACGATTGAAGCATAGACGAAAGTGCGGTCTCTCCAAGTCCTCCATGTCCATAACCTGTCGGTATTGGAACACCTATGACCGGGACATCAACCAATGAGGCGACTACTGTTGGGAGGGCGCCTTCCATACCTGCCAGCACAACAACCGCGTCAACATCCCCTTCGTTGATTGCCTTGATTGGTTCTACCAAGCGATGAATACCGGCTATTCCTACGTCGATGAAAGTCATGACTTCCACCCCCATGAGCTGGATTATCGCCTCTGCCTCTCTTGCGTACGGAATGTCAGAAGTTCCAGCTGTCATGATTGCCACTTTCCCTCCAACTGGCTTTGGAGTCCACTCCTCTGACTTCACCAAGACTGTCATGATGCCTTCTTTTCCTGTCACCGAAACCTCTACATTTTCGAGCTTGCTCTTAATCGCTTCGACCTTCTCCTTATTCGCCCGCGTAATCAAAGCTACTCCGTGGAATTCAACAATCCTTTCGACGATTCTTACCAATTGATCTGGTTCTTTTGTTTGGCCATAGATGACTTCAGGAACACCAGCCCGGTCAGCTCTTCCAAGATCAAGAACCGCTAGCTCTTCTACTTTGGCCAAAGAAAGCATCAGTAGTTTCTTCTCTGCTTCTTCGACGGAGATTTCCCGTGCGGCAAGTGATTCCAGTATACTTCGAGTAGTCTTCATTGAAGGTACCATCCGTGGAGTTAACAGCTGATTGGTGAGGAGAAACCTTAAAGTTACCGTTCCATGATTGAAATCTTACGCTTGACCGTAGCAGGGGCTTAATGATGCTGAACTTCCCGATACCTCCTGAGTGGCTTCTCGTAATCGTTGTTGTCATAGTCATAGTGGTCGCTATTGCTGCCGCTCGTCGTCGCGGTCCCAAGAGCCCTACTAGCACCCCTCTTATGAAACAGGTTGATCGAATGAAATCGTCAATCGATAAGGGTCGGCCCCCACCAGAGGTTTCTGTTATGTCCAGACAGACCATTATCACAAGGCTGTTCGAAGAAAAGTTGGAAGTTCTTGGATTGGAGCCATCCACTTCCTCAGGTCATATTCCTGTGGTTTTGACTCCTCTTGCTACTTTCCTCATTAACCATGGACTCGATGATGACACTGTTGGAGCAATTGTGAGTGAACTGAGACAGCTTGAGACCCGAACGGAGGTTGAGGACATCATCGAGGCTGC
>JAUVHR010000289.1 GCA_030593165.1 Candidatus Thorarchaeota archaeon | reverse complement strand
AAAGAAGAAATCCAAGAAGAGATGGACCCCGTACAGGAGTACTCTATTCAAGAATTCGTTGTTGGAACAAAGGTGTTCATGACGTACTTCAGATCCTTGGCCCGTGACAGAACTGAGGTTTTTGGTGCTGACATCCGTTATGAAACAGATGCGGATGCAAACCTTAGATTTGACAACCGACCCTCGTTTGTGGTTGTTGGGAACCTACCGATGGTTCTTCGTGAATCGATTCTCGTAAAGTACTTCGATATGGGGGTTGATTTCATTGGTGCATATCAGCGCCTGACGAAAGAGGAGCTTGCAGGACCATTCTGCATCGAGACCATAATTGACCGTGAACAGAGAATCTATGCGTTCGAATTCAGTGGCCGGATTGTGGCAGGGACCAATGTCTGGATCCCCTACTCACCATATTCTTTCCTGCAGTTCAATGAACCTATGTGGATGGGCCGCAGGATAGCGAGGGAGATAAAGGAACTGATGAAACAGGATAGACTGGAGGAGGCGTTGTCATGAAGAAGCCAACAATTGGCATGCTGGGTTCGCATAGTGCTGAGGAAATCGGTGTCTCAGCAAAGAGCTATGGATTCGAAACTGTGGTGATCTGTCAGAAGGGTCGAGAGAAACTCTATACACACTACAACAAGCATCTCTTCGACAAGATAGTCGTACTTGAGAAGTTCGCAGATTTGATAAACGAAGACATTCAGGAAGAGCTTCTGGAGATGAATACTGTCTGGATACCCAACAGGTCATTTTCCGTCTACGTGGGTTATGACAATATCGAGTCGCGGTTCAAACTGCCAATATACGGCAACAAGCACCTCCTCAGAGTGGAAGAGAGAGGGTTTCCACGAGACCAATACTGGTTGCTTCGCGAGTCAGGCATTAGAGTTCCACAAAGCTTTGCGCAAGATGAGATAGATAGACTTGTCATTGTCAAGGTTCAACAAAGGGACAATCCACTTGAGAGAGCCTTCTTCTATGCGAGCTCGCCCAATGACTTTGAAGAGCAGAGTAAGGAATTGATCTCTGAGGGTGTCATTTCGCAGGAAGACCTCGAGTCGTCTATCATCGAGGAATTCATCGTCGCCCCGCGCTTCAATGCAAACTTCCAAGCATATTCTATGGACGACCACTACGGGGCTCTGGACCTTGTTGGATTCGATGACAGAGTCCAAACCAACTTGAGTGGCCTTCTGAACCTACCCGCAGAGGACCAGCTCAAAATCAACCTGACCATGGTTAA
Source organism: Candidatus Thorarchaeota archaeon (assembly GCA_030593165.1). GTDB lineage: Archaea > Asgardarchaeota > Thorarchaeia > Thorarchaeales > Thorarchaeaceae > JAJRWI01. The sequence continues at coordinate 3,561 of JAUVHR010000289.1, read as the reverse complement.
TGAGGAAGTGGGACACAAGGGACTCACAATGAGGGAGAGTAAGAAGCCGATTGTATATGAGGCAGCAGAGCGATTCCTAGAAGGGGTCCGGAAGCACTTCCCACCAAGAATGATTGGCCTCTTTTCTCTTCAGGGAGCTTTGACTGAGGAATCGGAGTTTGTCGTTTTTGACTTAAGCCCAAGGGTACCTGGGTCACCATGCGTTGGTCCAACAAGCCCTGAGATGAGGAGACTGGGGTTGAAGTTTGGGAAGATTATCTCGTCTCCTCTTGATTTGTGCATGATAGATATTGAGACAGCAGCAAAGGAGGATAGGATTTCCGAGGCATCCACATGATTCATATCTGTTTAGAGTTGTGTGACCTCAAGAATTCCGAACGAATAAGACATAACTCAGGTTGGGAGAGAAGCTATGGATCTGATTCACGAAGGAAAAGCAAAACGAGTGTTCGCAAACGACAAGTCCAGCACTCATGTGATTATAGAGTTCAAAGACACAATCACTGCAGGAGATGGTGACAAGAGTGAAGAGATCGAGGGGAAGGGAGCTCTTGCTTGTGAAACTACAGTGTTATTCTTTGAGTATCTCAATGGGAAGGGAGTAGGAACCCATTTCGTGAAGAAAGAGACTGAAACTCGGATCAAGTGCAAGAAACTGTCCATAATCCCATTGGAGGTTGTGTGCAGGAATGTGGCCGCAGGTTCATTCTGTGGACGTTATGGAATCGAGAAAGGACTGGTTTTCTCTCAGCCAATTGTTGAGTTCTTCATAAAAGATGATAACCTTCATGATCCTCCAATTACTGCAGAAGCTGCGGTGAGCATCGGACTTGCTTCAGAAACCGAAGTCAGTTTCATGCGCTCCGTGACGCGTTCTGTCAACTACTACTTGTCAGAACTCCTAGTCCAAGCAGATTTGAAGCTCGTTGATTTCAAATTGGAGTTCGGGAAGACGGTTGATGGGCATATCCTCTTGGGGGATGAAGTGTCAGGTGACACAATGAGGGTCTGGACTATAAATGGAGAATCATTGGACAAGGATTTGTTTCGTGAAGACTCAGGAAGCGTCCTTGGAGCCTACGAAACATTGCTTGAGAAATTGAAAGACACTAACCCCGAACAAGTCCCCGCTCGCATGGAGAAACTGAGCGTGCTCGTAATGCCAAAAACGGGAATCAAGAATCCCCCCGGAGACGTGACAAGGAAGGCCTTGGAGAGGCTTGGTTTCAAAAGTGCTACTGAAGTAAGGATGGGCAAGATATTCCAGATCACAATAGCGCATCCATTGACTTCCGAGATCCTTAATCATCTTGAAGCTATGAATCTCAAGTTGCTGTCAAATCCAATCTCCGAAACTACTGAAGTGAGGATGACATAATTGGCAATTGCAGTCATTCGATTCCCAGGAACAAACAACGAGCAGGACATTCTACAAGCTCTATCACTCGTCCCTGGTGCAGATCCATTCTTGGTTTCAAGCAACGAGGGACCAGCCGCACTGACAAGGGCAGATGGAGTAGTTATCCCTGGAGGCTTTTCGTATGGGGATTACTTGCGGGTGGGAGCCGTAGCTGCAGTAAGTGAGATTCTGGAAGGAATCCGGACATTGGCGGAGGAAGATAAACCGGTACTTGGTATATGCAATGGGTTCCAAATACTAGTAGAAGCAGGGCTTCTACCAGGCACGCTCTTGCCAAATGAGTCTGCCAAATTCATTTGCAGATGGGTACACCTGAGGGTCTGTGATGTCGCCAGTATCTTCACAGATGGACTCGAAGGTCTGGTCCTTAGAATCCCAATTGCTCATGCTGATGGTAACTACTACACTGATGCAGACAAACTGAAACAACTAAAGATTGAAGGACGCATTCCGTTTCGGTACTGCACAAGCGAAGGAGAGATGATACCTTCCGCCAACCCAAACGGATCGGTCGAAAACATCGCAGGAGTTGCGAACTCCAAAGGGAATGTCTTAGGAATGATGCCACACCCAGAACGGGCTTCGCGGGCAATCTTAGGTTCTGAGGACGGTCTTATTGTCCTTGAAAATCTTGTTAGGGCTTCAAAGGGAGCGTGAGAGAATTCACATGCTGACGAATACTGAGCTTGAGTTTGTAAAGAACGCTCTTGCAAGAGACCCAACCGAAGTAGAGCTTGGCATGCTGGATGTTCTTTGGAGTGAGCATTGTAGCTACAAGAGTAGTAAACGGTGGTTTCATCTTTTCAAGACTGAAGGCGAAAGAGTTTTTCTCGGGATTGGAGAGGGCGCTGGCTTGGTAGACCTTGGAGACGATGTGCTAATCGGTGTAGCAATGGAGTCGCATAATCATCCCAGTCAAATCGACCCCTACAATGGAGCGGCCACTGGAGTAGGAGGAATCATTCGAGATGTCATCTCCCAAGGCTGCAAACCAGTGGGCCTCATGAACTGCCTTCGTTTTGGTATGCCTGACAAACCCAGAAACGCATACTTGCTCGAGCATGTTGTAAAAGGGATTTCAGACTATGGAAACAGCGTTGGCATTCCGATGGTGGGGGGCGAGATTCAGTTTGACGAGTCGTATGACGAGAACTGTCTCGTCAATGTTGTTTGCATCGGCGTGACAACGCCTGACAAGGTGATACGAAGCGCTGCAAATAACCCGGGTCAATTGTTGGTTCTGTTTGGATCGACAACAGGCAGGGACGGAATTGCAGGTGTCAGCTTTGCGTCAGAAACATTCTCAGATGAAGAGGAAGAGAACAGAGCGGCCGTTCAGATTGGAGACCCCCTCTCCAAGAAAGTGGTGATTGATGCGCTCACGGACCTTGTGGAGAACCAGCTGTTGGACGGGCTTCAAGACTTGGGAGGAGGAGGACTCACATCCGCAGCAGGCGAGATGGCAAGAAAAGGGGGAACGGGAGTAGTAATCGAAACAGACAAGGTTCCTCTTAGAGAAGGGGACATGGTCGCGTCAGAGATCATTATCTCTGAATCACAAGAACGAATGTTAGCAGTTGTAGACCCTGAGCGTCTTGAACAGGTTCTTGAGATTCTGAAGAAGCATGATACACCCCATGAAGTGATTGGCCGGGTGACTGATGATGGATTCTACACTGTATCCCACAAGGGGGTAATTGTGGCAAGACTTCCAATCAAGATTCTTGTTGATGGTGGTCCCTCACCAGATAGAATAGAGGCGGGGCTTCCGATACCAAGTACCTCAACAGATTGGTTTGTTGAGCCCACTGACTACGTGCAGCTTCTAAAAGATATGCTGGGGTCCGTGAACATCTGCGACCGCTCATGGATATACAGTCAATACGACCAGCATGTCCAGTCCAACACCGTAATCGATATTGGCGAGAATGCAGGAGTACTTGAGTTTCCGAAGAACAAACTCTTGGCGTTCGCATCAGACTGTAACTCATTTTGGTGCGTTCTGGATCCGAAACATGGAACAGCAAATTCGGCATGTGAAGCCTTGAGAAATGTTGTATCGATGGGCGGACGCCCAGTCTTCATCGCAGACTGTCTGAACTTCGGTAATCCAGAAAGTCCGGAATCATACTCCCAGTACG
>JAUVHR010000337.1 GCA_030593165.1 Candidatus Thorarchaeota archaeon | reverse complement strand
CTAATGTTGGCCATTATGCAGAGATACGGATTCAAACCAGCCGCCTTTACAGCTTTTCTGAAGGTGGTCTCATGCATTGTCGGACTGCAAGACGCTACAACCACTCTGTTCAGGCTGTGCTCCTTTATGGCCGCTTGAATCTCCTTTTGTCCCGGGTCAGCACAAGTATAGCGGTTGTCTTGTACAAAGACCACACCAGGTAAGTCTGCCGAGTATTCAGCAACAGCGTCTATGTCAACCACTGCGCCTATGTTCTTGCCACACCTACAGGGGAATACACCAATCCGGACCTCCTCGCCCGCATGGATGACTCCACTGACTTGTGACTCAGCATCACTCTCCAGTTTCGGATTACTTGATGTCATCAGTTCACTTCCGCAGTAAGACGGATTTCATCCGCTTCCTGACTCAGCCTGACCTTCGCGAAATGACCATGACGAGTAATAAAGGTTGAGAATTCCGAACAAGATGCAATGGGGTTTGCCCGACAGAATCCAGAGAATAATCCATCTAGCGGATACGACGCCTAGAGATTGTTGTGCCAATTGCTACCGGTAATCCGACTGGTAAAATCAGGTTTGGTCTGTAATGACTCAGCCAAGCTGCAATGCCTTCGCTTGCCAGCTCCGATGAAGGAATTTCCTTGTGATGGATTCTACTCCAAGTTGATTTGAGAATCAATGGGAAAAAGGCGAAGTTCGAGCGGCTTATGAGTAGGATTGATGATTACACTTTTCCAGGTAATGAAAAATGAATAAGCCAGTCATATTCTCAACAAGTCTTGTCCCAAACCTTTTGCAGCACGTACTTGTAGGATTAGGTGTAGGTCGTTTTCAGGATATAGTAAACCCTGCATACCAAGGGGAACTGGATGCATGGATTCAATCTAATATCAAGTCCAAGTTTTCACACGAGTTTCAGAAGATTGAGGGTGTCAGTTCATCTACATGGTTTGCGCTACTCTATCAGATTCCAGCTTACCTTGCAGGTGATTCTGTCACATCATTGCTTGATGTGTTGGAGATGATGAGAACCGAAACACCTCTTGACGTTATTAGTCGTTTTCCCGAGAAGCAGAAGTTAGTCAATGAATACATTCCGCATCACGCCTTTGCACAATATGTTGGTTTTTCAGGTAGTCCATCCACATTCTGGTCTGGCATTTTGACTGATTTCATTGAGGCAGTCAAGAACGGACATGAGCAATCATACAAGGAAATGTGGAACGACATTAGACCAAAACTAGACCTAAAGAAGCAAACACTTAGGGATCAATATTTCAGTGAATATGATTGGATTGGTTGGTGGGAAGAGCGCACTGGGATTCAATTTCCATACCCTCATTTTAACGTGGAGCTAATTGATACTACTACCACTCAAGGAACGTCTTTGCTTGCTGAGAGGGATGGATTCTATGCTTATGCAGACCCTCTCAAGATTGTAACAGTTGTTTCTCATGAGATATGCACACATCTTCTGTATAATCGACAGACCATCGAGAATGAGATCACAGGTCCCCTTATCGAGGAGGATTTGGAGAGATATCTTCGTACGGTTGAAGTTGTATCATGGGCTACAAACCGCGAGATAATCAGAAGACAAGGATATTCATGGACGATGGAAAAATCCTTTGATTGGATTGGAAAAGCTAAGGATGATGTTGCATCAGTCATTGAAGAAGAAACAACATTCTGGGAAATCATGGCCAAAGGCTTCAAGATAATGGAAACTTGAGAGTCACATTGCACTCACATATGAGCCACAGTTCCCTAATAGCAATAAGAACCGGGAAGATGTATCTTAGTTATTCCAATTCAATTCGTTGGAGAGTATACATTGAATACTGAATCCAAATGCTTCTCTTGGAACGGATTTATCGCTCGTTACTTTTCGTAGAAGTACTTGCCTTTTGAGTAGATGACTTCATCTCCAGCAATAACCTCGCCTTCAATCATGGTCTTGATCATGTCCACGTGAACGGCACTTTCGTTTGTTCCGTTGTTTTCCTTGTACGCGCGACCAAGAGCACAGTGAATTGTATCACCAATCTTTTCATCAAATAACATGTTGAGTGTATGCTGCTTGATTCCGCGGTTTGTGCCAATGGCCATTTCTCCCAGACGACGAGACCCCTCATCAATCTCGAGGATCTCCTTCAATGTTGGCTCTTCTTTCTCAGCTGAAAAGTCCACTACTTCCCCTTTCTCGAAAGAGAGTCGGACGCCCTCAATGACCTTGCCACCGAATAGGAACGGAATGTCGAAGTAGATCTTCCCTTCAACAGTTTCTTCAACGGGCGCAGTGAAGACCTCGCCGCTGGGCAAATTGTGTTTACCATCTGATGCAATCCAGATACGATCCTCTGTTGAGGCATGAAGGTCAGTTTCTGGTCCAACAAATCTGATGTCGTTGTGACGTTCGAGATGTTCCTTCATGACGTACATCATCTTACTCTCCTCCTGCCAATCAATGAGAGTTGCATTGTAAACGAACTCTTGGTATTCATCAAGACTCATGTTAGCCTGCTGAGCTAGAGTTGTGCATGGATGAACGGTCAGACACCATCTCTTGGAGAGTCTGATTGAAGAGATCTCTTGAACCGTCCTATTCCTCATCATCAGCTTCTTTGGATCCACATTTGCCATTGCCTTGGTGTTTTGGGGGGAACGGATGGTAATCATGACATCGCATTTCTCAACCATAGCTTTTTGATGTTCAGGAAGAATCTGGAGCGTGTCGTCAGAAGCGCCATCAAAGAACGCTCTGCTAATCTCCTCACTTGCCATGAGTGTTGTAGGAATGCCTCCTGCTCGTGCCACTTCTTTCGTAACAGCGACAGCGAGGTCATGACCGGCAGGTGAGGTGGTAATCGCCACCATGTCTCCCGGTTTGACTTCAGTACTCCATTCTACGATGATTTTTGCATGATGCTCGATTCGAGTATCCATTGTTTCCAACCAATCTGCACGCCAAGAAACCCGCTAATATTCTTTGGTTTCACTGAATCGAGCAGCCGCAAGGAATCTTTTCCCCTGATCACTCTGGCAGAAACAACTGAAACACATAATAGCAGACACTCCAATAACAATCCTGGAATCGTGGTTCTCGAATGGGCAAGTGCCAATGTATCATACTGCTTCTTGCTGTTCCCACGATAATGCAAGTGGCAGTTCTCAGGTTTCCTACAGATGTGCTTTATCAGATCGTCACATTCGCGGTGCTCTTGGTGGCCTTTGCCATCTTCATTCTGAAGGTGGGGGATCATATATTCGATAGCTTGCCCACAGAACGTCATCGATATCGGATAGTGGGCGATTTAATTGACGGATCAGTTGTACATCGAGTTGTGATGGATCCGATTAGTGATGAAGGATACATCATCAGTGGTCCTCCTCATATCACATTCAGAGAAGCGTGTTTGAGTCAATGGCCATTTGAACGAATTCCGACGAAATCAGATTGGATTATCAGAGACGAGCGTAGCAATGATGTGAGTGACAAACCTCTGTCGGACGTAGATGGGATTACATTCATTGAAGCTTACATCACTTCTACACCAATTCAGATGTCTGAAGAGCGGGACAAGGAAGACCGGTATTCAACACCTGGAAGCGCAGTGGAATACTACGATTGAAAGTGACCACCCTTGGGCTGGCATCTCTATTTTCCGCAGCGTCGGCCATCAGATTCCTCAAAGCTTATGAGCAATCGATGAGAATTAGGCCTGAAACTGTGGTTGGGATGACTGTTTTGAGAAAGACTGCAAAGCTACTTGTTGTAGTGGTCCCCATTGCGGTTGTTTTATCAATTGTCATGGCTCTGTCGGAATCTTTCACGTTGGGGTCGAGCATTGGCTTTGTTATGCTGATAATTGTTTGGCCGTCCTTGGTGCTTCTGATGCTTGTGTTGGTGGCTCGTTGGAATGCTGATGTGACAACGCCTGTTACTTGGGATCAACGCAGAAGACCCGTTGATACCGGAGTATTGCAACGTGTAGTCAGAGAGTCAGAAAGCGGTCGGGA
>JAUVHR010000360.1 GCA_030593165.1 Candidatus Thorarchaeota archaeon | reverse complement strand
TTTCCGACAATAAGATAATCGTAAGTGAGGCCAAGATGGTTGAAGTCAGGAACGAGCACGACACAACCCTTCTTCATCAGAGCCTCTAGTCGTTGGGGTGAGCCAATCAGTGTATTCGAGAGAACATCCAGTCGACCTTCTGCGAGACGGTCCAGCACCGCACGTTCACCCGAGTTAATCTCCGTATACTTCAGCATTAGACTGGTCTCGAGTGTTGCTTCTCTCTTTGATGGGATACCCAATGTACGTAGGGCCCATCGCAACAAATCCTTCCCATGCATCGTTATCCCAGTAGGCTTAGGAAGGAAGTCTTCGATATTCAACATGTAGTGGATTGACTCCAAGGAGAGAGCGCTGTTTGGTCTAATGGTAAGGAATTGTCGTTTGTACCCTTCAATGTACTCAACCTCAAGCCACGTCGAGTCGTCCTTCTGGGAAGTTTCCGCGGTCTCCACAGTCAGCTGAACTCCAAGCGGAGTGGGATTGCAAAGCACTCTTGGTGCCAAATGAATGGCATCAAGAATATGACGGCGTGCCGCTAACTTCCTGGGTTTAGCCAGAGTCTTGCAGAATCCATGTATAATGTGGTAATGTTCGGTTCCCAAAGCAATCTCCAGATTTCCGTGAATAGTCTTCAGAGCCTCACTCAGGAGCACCCCGTCGATTGGCGCATTCAGTTCCTGAAGGAGTGACAGAACCCAAGAGAAGCCCCGATCGCTGTAGGTGTCGGAGTGCTTCACGAGATGATTGACAAGGGGATAAAACGATGTTCCTTTCGTGTTCTCTCTCCAGACCTTCAGCCATTGCATTCTGGTTGCGCCCTTAAGCAACAAAAAGGCGAGTGCATTCCCGATTGAACTGGAGAATGCCAGGTTTGCATTGTCAGTTCTTAGGAGCGCAAGGAATGCTGCACGCAGCACTATGCCTTGAGCCCACTCCTCCTTGAGCGTTTTCTCGGCGAAGAAGATAGATCCGTCATCATCAACCTGAAGACCAAAGCTTTGCAGCCCGGACCCAACGACCTCCTTCGTAACGAAGATTGTAGGAAAATTAGGTTCACTCTGTGCGAGCACGCGGGAAACCCTTCGGATTGCACGAGAGAGAGCGGACCTGAGCTCCTCAGTAGCCTCCATGCGCAGCTCTTCTTCTGTGGGTGGTGTGGGTTTCTCGAACTTGCTCAGCAGGCGGGAGGTCTTCCGAATTCGAAAATACTGGATTTCATCCAAATTCTCTGCGCCCAACATAACGCCAGCCTGGTTGAACATGTAAATCCTTACGCGATCAAGACTGACAACAGCCACCAAGAACGCGGTCCCTTTCAGCGATTTGAAGTGCTTTCGAATCGTTGCTGCTTTTACGCGGAGAATCTCAACAGCCGCGGCCCCTGTATCGTGAAACTGCTTCTCCCCGAAGGAGGCCAACTCCTTCGGAACTCCTCTGCTACGTTTCTGCATCTGAGGTCCCTCTCAGGAGGTGTCATGCTTTCACTCAGCATTAGATAAGGATGACTGCACTGATGCCTTATGCAACATGTTTAATTCATTAGGATTCTCAAGAATGGTTAGTGTGAAAGATGCAGATGGATGTTTCATTCCTTGTCATATGGTGGGGTTTACCAATAGCGATACTTCTAGGCAGGGCTGGATTGGCCACATACAGGACAAAGAAGAAGAAACAAGAACTCCAGGAATTGGAAAGGAATACAACTCCGTTCACAAGAAAGCTCTAGAATGATTAAGCAGCTTGACTCGCAGATTCATGCTTTTCGTACGTTGGCATCAAGATGTCCCTCGTGCTTTTTGTATTCATGACAACATCAAGCACCTCTTTATCTCTCATGAGGATACATCCCAAGAACTCGTAGGTGAACTTGTCTAGTCGTATGTTTACGCCTCTACGCGGAACTTGTGTTAGCAGCAGGACAATCGAGAAATCTCCACGTGGTAGCTGATTGAGAACACCTCGTTTCATATCTGGTTCTAGTTCTTTCTCGAGCTGACGGGTCATAACGCCACGTTCGATGAAGTTGTAGCGGATCCGCTCGAAGTCCCCAGTGGAGCTCTTCTTTGGTCTGATGAAGGAAATTGAATATCCGAGACGCTTGAGTGAATTGTAACCTATCACGGTCCTGTAAAGCGGAGGGCTCAGAGGTTCGAGCTCCACCTTTCTTAGTTCCACAATTTCATCAGTTCTTTGAACCTTCAGGTTCACGTGTTCACGCTCCAGATATGAAGAGGTCCCGATGTATACAGAGCTAATGTCCGAATAAAGCCTTCTGAGTAATCAATCCGCGAAGGCACCTTCTTTCTTAAGGATCTTCACCTTGACGGAGAGTCCTGGGCCGTATCCACAAAGCCCAGTCGACGATACAACCCTGTTGCACGGAACTATCGGACCAAGTCTGTTGGTCGCCATTACATTGCCCACGAATCGTGCTGCACCGGGAACTCCGGCGCGACTCGCCAACTCACCGTAAGATGCCGTACTCCCTCGTGGAATCTTGAGTGCAGCTTTCATTACAGACTTCTGCTTCGGCGTAAGTCCGGAAAGGTCAAGTTTGATTCCAGCGACCTTTGCACTCTCGTCCCCTTCCGCCATGTCGTGCATAACAGATAGAACGCTAATGTGCTCCTTCAAGGTGCTTGACTCAAGCTCACCCCCATCAACCGCCTTGATTGCATCCTCAGCAGTGTTTCGAGGAAGGCATGTGGAATAGAGGCCAGCTTCGGTGAATACTCCCGCTGCGAACTTGCCGTTGCGTTCGAGAATGGCAACAACTCTCTTGGATACATCCCAATTGATTAAGGTTTCAAATCCCATCTGTTCCAAACTCCAATACTTGCAGAGCTCAACCCGCATATCAAGCGTTCACTCAGTCCAACCGAGAGAGATTCTACTTATGACACGGCACGTTATAATTATAGTCTATCAGGCGGACCTCTCTGAGTTCTCTCATGCATGAACCGAGCAATTGCTTACCACAAAGGCAAGAATAGAACTCAATTCCGGATCGCTCTTCTTGGCACCCATAATGCGCCATCCGCCATCAGGGTTCTGTGATGAAACTATTAAGCCCACTCCATTCTTGATGAGTTCCCGCTCTTTCTCAGTGCCGGGGGGACTAACTGAGTGCAGGTCGACCATGTCACAGGTCAACTCATTCTCTACCGATGCTTTTAGACGTTGCAGAAGAGCGGCACGACCATCTTTGTACACTTTGTTGTTGGAATTCACACCAATCGCTTTCAGTGCTGGAAG
>JAUVHR010000229.1 GCA_030593165.1 Candidatus Thorarchaeota archaeon | reverse complement strand
CAGGTTCAGCTGTCGCCATCTTGCAGTAAACTCTAGCAATCATGTATTCTGCACGCACATCATTGACCAGTGTTTCTATCTTCCTCCAGTGGAACTGCGATGTGTAGCCCATCCGGAGCGCTTCTGCGAGCTCAGTCTTGGACGGACGTTTCTTATCGAGAACTGGCCACATGCCATTGTTACTCTCAGCCGCAATCTTCCTGTGAAACTCATCTATCGTCATCTTTTCTCCACCCAAAGTAAGGCCTCCAATAGTGTCATCACTATAAGGGAAATTAACTATATTATACTTTGGGTTGTCATGGATGCTAGAAGGCGAGCCAGCCTCCATCGACGGCCAGAACATGACCTGTGATGTACTTCGCATCTTCACTGGCTAGGAAACAGACTGCTCCGCGAATCCATTCCTTCTCCGCGAGCATGGGCAAAGCGGTCCTTGGTTCAATTATCTGTTCGCGAATCTCCTTGTCTGTCATGGCGTCTATGGATTGTTCGGTGGGGAAGAATCCCGGTGCGATTGCATTGACTCGAATATTATGCTCACCCAACTCCACTGCCAACGCCTTCGTCAATGCTACGACTCCTGCCTTTGCGGCATAATAACTAACGACTTGGAATCTGGTGGCCCCATAACTGAACGTTGAAGCCATATTGATGATGGAACCTGACTTCTGAGGGATCATTACTCGGGCGGCTTCTCTGGAGCCTATGAATGCTGATGTTAGATTGAGTCGCATCACATATTCCCAATCATCAAGTGTCTGCTCCAAAAGCGGTTTTGAGACGTAGTTCCCTACGTTGTTGACCATGATATCTACCGTGCCAAGTTCATCGGTCGTCCTCTTCACCAAAGCAATGATGTCCGACTCCACAGTGACATTGGTTCTGATCGGAATCGCTTTGACTCCATAATCCTTCTGTATTTTCTCACAGAGTGTTTCTAGGACATCGAGCCTCCTTGCTGCAAGGACGACATCTGCTCCGGACTCGGCGAGTGCATGCGCGAATTGTTCACCCAAGCCTCCGGATGCCCCAGTCACTATAGCAACTTTTTCTTTGAGACCATACTCCATCAATGGCACAACCTTTAGCTCATGGAATCCGACTTCTTCAATTCCATGCGCAGATATTAAAGAAACGGCAGGTGTTAAGCATTTGAGTGTGGTGGATATGCTTGCTAGGACAGCTTGTGTGGCATAAGTATCCATGATATTCGGGTTTCTGCGATGTTAATTGTGACGTGAGCGTATTGAGATGCATCGGTATAGAATGGAACAGAAGAAAAAGGGGGTCAAGCGAATGAGAATATGCACAGTACTAGCGATTCTCATAGTACTGATGCTCGGAGTTACTCTATCCTATTTTGGGGGTTATGGAGTAATACCGGTTGATCCTGCATGGTTAATGCCCATTACAATAGGCCTTGTCCTATTACTTGTATGTTTCTTGAGTTGTTCCTTTGCAGGTGGTGTTCTAGCGCATCAACCTGTAGATAAAATGGTTGTTGGGTCAGGTGATTTGATATCAAGAGTAATTGTAGACCCAGACAAAGGACAGGAGCGTATTTTTGCTGGTCCAGGACATGCTACAGTAAGAGAGGCCTTGGAATTCGAGTGACCGTTCAGGAAAAGATCACGTTCGTCTTCTTGGCGTGTTGTGGATGAGAAACAGATTGATGTGACTGATCTACTCATGCTTGAAGTTGAAGATACTCTGACAATCCACTTCGAGGACTAATCTCCTCGTTTGTCATAACCCTAATGAATGACTTGTGTCACTGCTTCACTGACTCTGCTTGCAGTCCCATAGAAATGCGAAGATGTGGTGACACTGGCAGGAGAGGGGCGGAACACAGAAGTTTCTTACTGTTGTGGTTCACTCACAAAACCGTAAGAAACGGGTTGTATCATCTCTTCCGGACCCGGAAACCGAGCAGTAAGGAAGTATATTGTCAAGACAATCATGGCCGGAGGCATCAACAAGGCTAGGCTTGCACCCAGTAATATCATTCCTGCAGTTGCTACCACGAATGTGGGTGTTCCATGATGATTGTATGTCATGAGAAACCCACACGCTGCGAACAGGAAGAAGAACACATATCCCCATCGGTAGATGATGAACACCATCTCCATGAATTGAGGCAGAGTGCCGCCCTCCGGGATTGGCCCATTAATGATGAAGTACACAAACGGTGTTGCGGCTATCAAAGCCACCGGAATCGCAAGTATCACAGGGAGAAGATTCACTCGTTCCCCATAGTTCCAATACAGACCGAAAAAGCCAGCTCCGAGGAGGCACATTGCTATAGCAATTGATCCAAAGTGAAGGAGGTATATTTCAATGACAAAGAATGGAATCAGTGTTGTGATGCTAGCGACCAGCGCAATTATCTCTCCAAATTCTCCCATTAAGAATGGGGCCTGATGGAACTCTTTCTTCTCACTCCCAGCGGCAGACTGAGCACACGCTCTGTGAGATATTGCGCCTCTGAATCTTACAGCGTCTTCAAGGTTGACCAGTTCGCCACAAAGCATGCACTTGAACTCAGAATCTTCTTCTTCTATCTCTCTAATGCTTGTCACGTTTATCCCCCGGAGAATGCCAACTTGTGTTTCTCACTGAATTATTATTATTGAAGCAAGAAAAGGATTTGCCCGGACTATGGCTGCAGTGCGGCTCTCTGTAGGTCATCAGTGTGATTCTATTTGCTTGTCCGAGTTCCCTGCACCTACCCGGCTTCATGCATGTCAACGGGTTCTACTTCGACATATTGGCTTTTCTTAGCGTGGTAAAACTGGATCAATACAATTGGTGCAATTATCAGTATCCAAATGATAACGTCGCCGATTGTGGCGAGCAGAAAGTTATCTCCAGCTGGATTGAGCCAGAACTGGCCAAGCTTCATCATCTTGACTAATGGGAATACTAGGACAAGGCCGAAGATTCTCTTGAGCTGGGCCGCATTTACTCTGGAAGCCAGATGCGGACCAATCTGCGCACCGATTACCATACCAATACCAAGAGCAAGAGCATACTCTGGCATGATGTGTCCGCCAATCCAGTTGCGAGCGGTCCCCGCGGCAGCAGTGAACATCATTGTGAACATAGATGTGGCTACGGCAGCAAGCATTGGTAGTCCCACAAGAATGCTAAGGACCGGCACGAGAATTGCGCCACCTCCAATTCCCAACATTCCTGCCGCGATTCCACCAACGAATGCTCCAATGAACGACATCACCATCCTTCCCCGAGAGATATCGCGCACGTTGAATCCAGCCAGTTCGGAGGCAAAATCACTCTTCCCTTTCTTCTTTGCATACAGCATCTTCAGAGCAACTGGGAAGAGAGACACTCCGAAAATGAGTCGGAGGATATAGTCGTCTGCAATCATCTCTCGCAACACCACACCGAGGATTGAACCGGGAATCGTGGCAACTGCAAGAATCAACCCAACATTTGCGACAATTGGTTTGGGGTCTTGCTTCCTGTAAGCATAAGTGCTGGCCACCGCAACAAACAATGCTGCCACGAGTGCTGTGGCAGAGGCCTCTTGAGCACTGAGCAGGAAGACGATGATTAAGAGCGGAGTGTTGATGATACCTCCACCAATGCCGACCATTGATGACAGAACGCCGACAAGGATTGCGAAAATGATTATGGGGAGTAATGTTATCAGAATCTCTTGCATGGGTCCGTCTTCCTCAATCGTGCCCCAAAAGGACCCGCTACTTAAAGCGTGCTGTATATGCTCTCTAGATAGAATATCCAAGCTATGGTGTCCTACGTGTTCCCAAGTAATAGCAGCCAACCATATTTATCGCTATGCCAAAGAATAGGACGACTGCCCAGAAACTTTGGGCTTCGAAATCAACATCTGCCGCAGAAAGATATCCAATAATACCACTGAGCAGTATGACAAATCCAATTACTGCAACAATCAGTCCAGGTCTTGGATTGAACTTCAGGAAATCCGGGTCGTCCTTCTCACGCTCAATCACAGGTCTCTGTGATATATCGACTTCTTCTTTGAAGAATCTCTTGCCATCATCGGTGACCTTTCCGTGGAGTTTTCCCTCAGCGATTAGCTGCTGAATGGCAACAATGGTTTCCTCTGGTGTGCGCCCAACTCGATCGCTGATTATCTGTATAGAACTCAGGTCTCCATCGGTTATGATTTTAACAATCTGATCCTTGACTTCAGACATGCGCGATTCACCATCGAACTTGACACTGCATTGAATCACTCGTAGAGCAATTCCTTGACCTACCGCCAGAGGGAGGGCCTCACCTTTTGATTCTTACTTCTGGCTAGATATATTCTTCGAATGAGGCTTGCTTGGATGGTTTCTGAGTCGTGCGCCGAGAGCCATACTCATAAGCGGCATGTTGGTCGCTGTTGCTGGTGAAGAGCGATGGCAAAGGATGATAAACTTTCAGTTGCTGCCCCAGAGAAGTGGATGGCTGGCTGGGACAAAATCTACCAAAAGATGCTTGGGGCTCCTGATGAGGAGTTAGCAGAGGTCGAGGTTGGACACCCGATTCAGAGTCTTCATCATGCAATGCGCATCACAGAAGTTGAACCAGAGGAATTGCGTGTTCTTGAGTTGGCTTGTGGTGACGGAAGCGTTGCCTGCTCAATGGCCAAGCTAGGCATGAAGGTCAAGGCTGTTGATGCTCTAGTAAATGCTGTCGCGGTGACACAACGGAGGATGAGGATTCTCAGCCTATCCGACAACATGGATGTTTCCCTCATGGACATTGACGGATGGAGCATTGAGCTGGAGAGTTATGATATTGTTATTGCTCTTCAGTGCTTGCAGTACTTGTTCGACAGGGCGATTCCACGCTTCAGGGAGCTCCTTGCTGCCGTGAAGCCCGGGGGTTTCATCGTTTACTCTGGAAACATCCTTCCTCACTTTGAGACCGATCCGTCAATCAGATTCATAACAGAAGCAGAGCTGCGCGAGGAGCTAGTAGGATGGACATTTCACAGCTTTGGCACAGATCAAGTGTTACAGAAACCCAATGACTTGAGAGGCTACATTTGGGTTGTTGCGCGGAAGCCGCAAGAGACTGAATAGACTCGGAAAAACACGAGTGAAAAGCCTTTTGAGTTCCAAAGCTATAATGAAGTTGGTGGGCTGCTCGCAGGGATTCAGGTAACACTATTACCACAGAGGTTACCACACCCATGATTTCCTTGCTGGCTCCCACCCCCTACACTTGTGGTAGCGTCTTAAGGTCATAGACAGGTTAGGTGTTTTCCCGGTAATTGTTCAAATGTAGGCTGGAGGCTCGCCCGAGTCCACTGCCTAGTAGGGTCTTCGTTGGCTCTTTGGGCGTCTGGTTCTAGACCATGCCTTCTTGGCATGATGAGCGCGGTGTTGTAGTCTTGAACTGAAAACAGTCAAATTTCCCGAACGGTTGTCTGACTTGATTTTGTTATTGTGATGTACAACCTCACCTGGTCTAAGTTTTCGCTTTTGTTTCTTCTCAGCAACCCATCGGTGAACAAGTTTTCCTGAATCTCTGAATCTGAGATAGCCCTGTGCATCCCGGTATGTTTTGCTTCCCATAATCTTGTAACTATTTCTACTCCTTATGACAGTCTCGGGAAAACAGGTTTTGCGCGCGTATTGCCAATCTTGCTGGTGCTTGGCAGCGCATTTCTTCATATTTCGGGATTGCTAGATCTTAGCCTCGACAGGAGGACCCTCGCCAGAGGTTGTCGGGAGTGGCGCAGTTACAGGTCCCTTCACCCTGTGCGCCTTGATTATGGGCTCCAT
>JAUVHR010000294.1 GCA_030593165.1 Candidatus Thorarchaeota archaeon | reverse complement strand
ATCTATCTCTACAGAAGGAGCGGCCATCTTTACAGCCTTCAGCAACTCGCCTGCCTTGGCAGCAGGATTCCAATTTGATGTCTGCCAAATCACCTTAGACTCCTTGCATACTGCAAAGGCTTGAACCCTGGAGTTGCTGGAATAGAGCGATTGCCAGATACCATTAATTGATTCCTCCATCTTTGCCTACTCCGAGAGACTGCCAGAGAACTGGCGGGACCTCTTACTGCCGCCAGAGATCCGACAATCAAACTTTGACCTGCGTCTATCTAGACCTTGCCTTTCAGTGAACGGGCTGCTTTGTCCACATGAAAATATATCTCATTAGGGACACCATCAGCAGAGGCCCAAGCACACACCCACTTGTCCCCTTCAATCAGAGCTACAACAAGAATCCCGTTACCCCCTACATTCCGGGCAACAATGTTCTCAGGGCTTGACTTAAGTGTGACATACTTGACTTGGTTCTGAGTCACGCTGGCGGCCTTGCCAAGCACAGCTGCAACCAGACCCTTGGCATCTGCTGATAGGTCCCAGGTGTCACTCTGCCATAGAACCTCTCCGCTAGTGGTGATTACTCCAAAGGCCCCTATCTTCTGTTCGGACTCGTTGTAGGCCAGTGTATAGGCCTCCATAACTGGATCTGACATGTTTATTCACCCAAACCTTCCTTTGGTGACGTATCTAAGTAAGTAACGGCCACACACCCATAAAAGGAATTTCCTTATGCCCTCAGACGCTACTGAAACAGACTCAAAAGGAGGGACGATGGTGGAGAGCCATGGACAATCAGGCAGTCTGGGAAACTGAGCGGGGTATTCTTGTTCGAGTTACAGTAAAACCACAGTCAAAAGAGCGTAGGTTTGTCAGCAAGGTTAGCGAAGAGGGAATCACTCTCAATCTGAAGTCACCTGCACGAGAAGGAAAGGCCAACACCGAACTCCTGAAGAAACTCGCGAAGGTATTAGGACTGTCAACTGGACAGATGTCCATAGTAGCGGGCCACAAGGGTCGTGAGAAGACCATACTTCTGGTCGGTGTATCAAGAGAAGAGGTTCTTGTCAAATTGCAGCGCTCAGCTAATACATAACGATAAATAGCTCACTTTTTTCCCCTCCCTTCAGCCTCTTGACCCCATCATTTGGCGTTAGCCTAGTATAGAGCATAGAAGGTTCTGTCCACTGGAGGACATGCAATGCAACAAAGTAGATCAAGTAGGTCGCTAATGGCGGGCTTATTCGCATGTGGTCTACTCTACACCCTGATTGCAGTCGCTCAAGGAAGATGGACCGACCCTGCGGTTCTTATTGCGGTCATAATTGAAACGATGCTCGTCTATGCTTCATGGGTAGAGGAACCCATCACAAAGAAGGGCATTTCACAGCTTGTCCTAGCTACTATTCTCTACATTTCGTATGCGGTGCTTCTGAATATTCTTACGGAGGTTGCCGTGATGGCCGCAGGAGGCATGCTCCTGTTCGCAGCACTTCATGTCGAGCCAAAGTTCCCAATGACAAAGAGGGCCATTCTAACAGGCATAGTCGTTGGCGTAATAATGACCTTTCTTGGTATCTACCTAGCACTAAAGCTAGGTATCATCTACTTCGTGGGTGCCGAGATGCTAGGAGCGCTGATTCTAGGTGTGTTCGGAAAATATACCGCAGAAGAGAACACAGTGGTTGTTGCTATAGCCAACTCATCTTCTATGATTGCAATAGGAGTGCTAATAGTATTCCCTGCCATTGACATCTTCATTCTCGATGACTTAATTGTGAACTCCATTATTACATATCCGTTCATTGTGTTCGTAACGGGTGTGAGTGCCATATGTGGAATGCTCATTCTTGCACCCATGCGCGACCGCTTCGAAGACGAGCCATGGCCACAAGTGCGACCTCAGGCAGAGTGTATTATTGCTATAGGAGCTGATGAAACAGCCAAAAAAGATGTCCTGACTGGATTGGGTGCATCCATGGCTTGGGTCGGTGCCACTAGAGTTGCAGAAGCGGCGATACCTGGTACTTCACTCTCCTCAGTACCACATGCTATTGCTCCAGCTGTGTTTCCTGACTGGGTTGGCGTATCCAACTCACCATTGATGGCAGCCATGGGATTTTTCATGGGTTGGAAACGTGTGCTCGTTCTCGTCACTGGAAGCGTAGTATCGCTCTTGATTTGGGTACTTCTTGAGGGAGCCAATCCTTTGCTGGAGTTCGGGACACATCTGCAGCGACCTGAGATACTATACTTGGCGCTTGGAGTCTTTGCATCTGTGATTGCAGGGGACGTTCTCTCAGGAAGAAGACATGAAAAAGATGAGCTCAGTCCGACCGAATTTGAAGATATCTCGAATAAGGATGATGAAAGTGACCCTAATGGATTCATGATTGGTCACCCGCACAAGGCGTCGGATGTTCCAAGACTAGCAAGGATACCGAAAGAAGTGTTCGATTGGGAGGAGATCAAACGAGAAATCCGTGAGATGGTAGAAAATCCAAGGGAGTACCTCAAAAGCCGAAGAGGGCAGTTACCCTTATGGGTGGCGTTTGTATCGCTTGGAATCTTCATGACCATAACGCTTCTCGTCTTCTGGATATTCACACCATTCGGCGGTCTTCAAATTCACTTTGGACTGATCATACTGGGCTCCCCGATTGTTCTAGCGTCTGCATACTTCACAGCCAGGGCAATCAGTGAAACGGGAATGCTAGCAGGATACATATCCGACATAATAGCAATCCCCGCCATTCTGCTCTTCCGCGTCGGATTCGCCACGATTACAGTTTTTATGTCAATGCTGGGAGCGCTTCAGGACTCTGCGATTGCCCTGCTCGTGCATTTGAAACTTGGGCGATTGACGGGAGTCCGTGGGAGAGATATTGCCAAGGCGGTATTCATTGGAGCGATTCTCGGGACTTTCGTGGGTTCTGCAATTACATACGTAATATTCATCACGTACGGATTCGGCGGCACTGACTTTCCAAGCCCTGCTGCACAGCTCTTTGGTTTCTTAGTGATAAGTCTTCAAGGCCTAGGCGATCTTACGCTACCGGGAATGAGAATATGGCCGGAAGTTAGCCCATTCATTGTATTTGTATACCTGTTCTCATTTGGGGTAGGGGGGTATCTTGCTGGCAGAGAGCTACACAAGAAGGGGATGAGTGCAATCAGCCTTGCAGTAGGACTCCTTATTCCACCCGCCACAGCTGTTGCGATGCTCTTTGGCGGTTTTGTAGATTATAGACTCAAGAAGAAACGGGGAGAATCAGAAGAGGAAGAGAGTCAAGCAGGATTCCTTGACCCCTTACGTGACAAGACAACGCGACTCTTGAGTGGGGTAGTGGCAGGAGAAGCCATCGTCACCGTCGTTTGGGTGTTGTTCAGTGCAATAGTGTTTCTTGGTATACTATGAACGCCCAGCATATTCAGCAAGACGCTGAAGGAACGTTGGAAAATCACTCCTATTCACGCTGGCCCCTGCTGCTGCAGGATGTCCACCGCCATGTGCATCTGGAAGGTCCGCTAGAACACTGTTCAGTGCCCTGTTGAGGTCGACCTTTTTGCCTCTGCGCCGAATACTCATGTCAATCTCATCATCATCTGTGGATCGTGCACTGATCCCTATTCTTGAGTCAGTAACGTAAGCCGCAAACTTCGCAGACTTGCCCCTGTATCCCCCAATTGGAATATCAAGTACATACCCAATAGGACCTTGCTTACGTGCATGCTTCTGCACATATCTGAAGATCTCATTTTCGATTCTTGTTGCCTTCATTGCAAGGCTGACAATATCATTCATCGAGCTAGGTTCAATTCCAAGAGAGAGTTTTCGCAAGAGATCCTTAGACTCGCGGCGATAGTCAATCTCCTGAAGGGCTTGAACGAGAAGGCCGGCCTCCAGGTAGAGAGTTCTCTTGTCATAATTGTCTAGATGCGTCCTTGCGAAAGGGGTTTCATCACAGTAGTCGCCGATTGCACCATAGAGTGCTAAGCGTAGCGCATGTTCTGGCAGCCCTTCATGGAATCTTCGATAGACAAGTTCAGCCGCGCAGGGTCCAACCTCGTGAACGAATTCCAACTTACTGGCAAGCCGTTTCTTTTGAGATGAACTGATGGGATGGTGGTCTATCCATATCAGTCTGGTCTTCTTAGGAAACCGTCCAATTGCCCTCAATATGTTGTCAAACTGCTTCAGATTGACGGCTATGTCACTGATTAGTACTGATTCCGGCCGATCCTTAGCGATACGATAGAGATCCTTGTGTATCTTTGATGGTCTGCTGAAATAGAACTCAGAACCAGGAAAAGCCAGAAGACCAATGGCGCCCGACGTTATTCCGTCAAGGTCACCGTGACTGATACAGACTGTAGTCAATGTCTTGAGCTCTCCCTGATGTCATGAGCGATAGGTGGTTTCGAGCGCCTTGTCCCACTCATCTGCCTCTTCCTCTTTCTCTTTCTTACTCCGTTTTCTCTCCTTTGCTCGTTCCCGGCGCTTCTTCTCGGTTTCTTTCTTCTTCTTCTCAATTTCCTTCTTGCGCTGTTTTCTCTCGGCTCTCTGTTCCTTTGTGATTCTCTCTTCTTCCTCGTCCCGTTTAGACAGCCATCCGATAATGAGTGCAATGAGCGGGAAGAGGAGCACAATGGGGACAAGTAGGAATAGGACTATTTCGGGCTGATGTCGCTCAACACTGTGGGATAT
>JAUVHR010000350.1 GCA_030593165.1 Candidatus Thorarchaeota archaeon | reverse complement strand
GAGCGAGTGCGGCACCTACGATTGCTAGGAGAGGAGTAATGAATAATCCGACTTCACTTGCGAGACCTGCGGGAGTAACTAGAAAGTAGTCACCAAGCAGATAGATTGACAACTGACCGGTAGAAATGGCGAAGAGGGCCGGTACTGCGGCTCTTCTTAGGATTCGATCAGAACCAAACTTGTCACCCAGTTTCATAACACTCTGTTCATATGCCGAGGCCTTGAAGACTTTGTACAAGGCCATGAAAATTGCTGTGAGCGGGAGAGCCAAGACCATGTACTCTATGAAGATGACAGGGAATATGGCAACCAAGACTGTCCGGATATCTCCCGCCATACTTTCGTGTGCGATGGCTGGGACCAAGTCTGCTCCTGGATGTACTCGAATGATGTTGCTTGCTAGCGTGTTGGCTAGCAACAAAGTCAGACAGATGCCTATTGCCGACAAGATGGCCGGTACCACGAATCTGAGCTTTCCTTTGATCATGAATACGCCACGACTGTAATCTCACAATCAGGTTTGTAAGCGTATTGGTGGCTTAATCAATACGTGAGATGATTCCAGAAAAGGAAGAGCCCTTTCACTTCATCATCAGCTCTGAGAAACGTTGGCTTTGCTTAACTCTCTAGCGATCTTCCTTGAGTTGCGGTTAATCTCGACATCCCCAGAAAAGAGCATAAGCATTGATAGGCGCCTGCAAATCCGCATCTTGGACTACTCGCCGGAGTAGTATTCGGTGATGCTATCCTCTTCAACCTTAGAGGGTTTGTGACGAACTCGCCATTCGTCGACCGGCACTGAGAACTTCTTCTCCACCCTTGACCTGTGAATTGTGTTCATCGTGCAGAATGGGATTGTCCTGCCATCGGGCACCGCGTAGTGAATGTCGCAGTGCTGCACACGCTCTAGGTCGAAATTCCAAACGTCTTGAAAATGCATCATTCCAATCATGATTACTCGCTTCATGAAATTCGCAATGGTCAAGTAATCGCCTGTCTTCAGGAACGCCTTCATCAGCTGCCTGAGCATGCTCTTATCCTTAATGTGACGAATACCTGCCGCAAGCTTGACCTTGGCTCTCTTGCTAGCGCCTTTCTTATTGTCCGCATAGAGGTTTGAGATGTCCACGAATAGATCGATGAACTTGTCAATATCCATCAAGTCAGTAAGGGGTCTGTAGTTCCCGTCATCGCCGATGTAGATGAAAGTAGACATTCCGCAAGCGAAATGTGTACAGAGTTCAAGCTGAGGGGTATTCTGCATAAGACCCAGTCCGCGACCTAAAGGCATCATCGAAGGCACAGTGTACCATTCCGAGGCGGGTATCCGACCTCCGGTCTGTTCCTCGATTAACTTGATGACATCTGGGATTGTGATTCGCATCTTTTTGCGTGCATCATGATCAATCCGTCCAGTGATACTTACAGGCTGGAAATTGACACCGCGAACCACATCTCGATTCTCCACGGCGAACTCAATAATCTTCCCAACTTGGTCATCGTTCACGCCGCGAACCACTGTCGGGACCAAGATGAGAGAGAGCTCCCCAACCTCCCGGACATTCTGTATTGCCTGCTTCTTTACAGGCAAGATGTTGCTGCCTCTGGCTGCAATGTATGGCTCCGGCGTGACGCCGTCAAACTGCATATAGATTGTTGAGAGGCCTGCGTCACGAAGCTCTTGTACGTACTCCTTGCTCTTGCCAATTCTAATGGCGTTGCTTGCAATCATAACATAGTTGAATCCCAGCTGCTTCGCCCATTTGATGTATTGTGACAGATGCTTGCTGACGGTTGGCTCTCCACCCGCAAACTGGATAGCCGGAGGATAGACTGGAAGGTTCCTTCGAAGGTTTCTCATCATCTCAAGGACTTGCTCCGGGGTGGGTTCATACACCATACCTCCTTCCGCAGCCACAGCGAAACAGATTGGACATTGCAGGTTACAGCGATTGGTAATATCAATTAGACCGAGAGCCGTTTGTGACTTGTGTTCTGGACATTGACCACAGTCCTCAGGACATCCTTTCATGGTCTTGGTCCGGGGATTGTCCAGGCCCACTGTTTTGTACCACTGTTTCTGGGCCTTCCTCCACAAGTCTGCGTCGCCCCAGTAGACATCAATGAACTCACCGTGCTTCTCACAAGTCTTCTTGTACATGACCTTGCCGTCCTCTTCATAGAGGGTGGCGTCTATCACATTCACTTCATCGTGTTCCAGGAAGCACTCCGGGCAGATGGACTGCGTGGTGTACGGAAGCTCTTTTTCAGGATGTATCTCAACATGGTATATAGAAACGTCCTTGTGAGGTATCGGTTCTTCCGGAATTGGCTTCACTTCATCAGTTTCCACGATTGTTCTACCCCATAATAGAAGTCCAGCCTCCACCGAACAGGGCGGTATTGCGCACAAAAGCCTGAGTTTTTGGATATAACCTTTGCCCAATGTTTCGGGCCGTCCAAGAAAAGGGACAAAGACAACTTCTGAATAGCGATTCTTATCGCACATCGAGCGTTTCCAAGAATCTTCTACGATTTGTCTTATCTAATTGAACCTGCGACTGTTGCAAAGCAAGCGTTATATGTACGCGATTGTGCGTTTAACTTACACAACCGCTAGAGGATAATACGATGGAGTCCGAGAAACTTCTGATCGTGGGAATGATAGGTGTAATAATTGTGGTTGGTCTGATTGTCGTTGCCAGCCCGTATCTGTTCTTGACGCCCACTGATGGGAACAATAACAATGGCTCTAGTGGAACGATACCTCGTGATGCTGATCTGCTGGACCGCTCTCTCGAAGTATCAGATTGGAATCTCTTGATGTCTGACGATTCCATAGTCACAATGCATGAACTCCGGGGCAAGTTCGTGATTGTTGATTTGATGGCGACCTGGTGTGGTCCTTGTGCTTCTCAGAGCATCGAACTGCTTAAGGTCTATGATAATATTGATTCTGACTCGTTGATCATTATCTCGCTCACGATAGATGACGCAGAAACGATTGAGATGATGGCTGAGTATAAGGCGGATAATGACTTGCCATGGCCACACGGCCTGGATACCAGTGATGTGTTTGGTGACTACTTCTCAGTATCATCCATTCCAACATTGATAATAATTGACGACAACGGGTACTTCAGATGGCTTCACTCTGGCTTCTGGGTTGAGAGCAGTATCTCCGAAATCCTCTCTCAAATGATGCCCTGATTGTTGAGTTGCTGAGCTGATGATGCAAGGAGTAGTTGAACTGGCCATCTTTTTGGCAGGGGCTTTCACGACTGGACTCTATGTGGCTCTTTCACCGTGCCTATTCCCGCTACTACCACTATTCTTAATCCGTAGCCTTAATGCCACTGATAGCAGAAAGCAGAGTCTTCTTGTGACTGGGGTTCTTGTCCTGGGTTTGATCACATCTCTGGCTGCACTATCTCTCGTCACGACTGCGCTACAGGCATTTCTACTGAACCACTTCACTAACCTTCAAGCTGTGATAGGAGGCATAATTGTATTCTTTGGGATACTCACAATGTCAGAGACCTTGCGTAAGGCCTTGCATCTTTCTAGCCTAGCTCCAA
>JAUVHR010000241.1 GCA_030593165.1 Candidatus Thorarchaeota archaeon | reverse complement strand
ACCACTAAAGTCCGTCACCACTTTGGTTATTGTCCGCAAGATCTCAACTACATGTATGATACCTTCACTCCAATGGAGAACATTATTGTATTTGGTAAGCAGTATGACATTCCCGAATGGCAGCTCGTTCAGCGAGGAAAGCAACTCCTCAAGGACTTCCATGTCCTAGAGAAAGGCACCAACAAGACAAGCGAACTAAGCGGCGGCGAACAGAGGAGGGTCTCGATTGCGATTGCGCTGGTCCATCGCCCCAAGGTTCTGCTTTTAGATGAACCAACATCTGGACTTGACCCGGACAATAGGAATGAGCTCTGGCGGTTCCTCGACTATGTGAACCACGAGTATGGGACATCCATTATTGTTATCACCCATTATCCTGCTGAAGCAGAGTTCTGCGACAAGGTTGCAGTCTTCATGAGAGGCAAGAGCCTCGTGGCCTTTGGCACTCCTGCCAGACTAAAGGAGTCAATGCCCGCCCGTGGCTTCTCCGTAGGGATTGTTCTGGAGGATGTTGACCCTCGAGCACGGAAAATCCTAGAACATGTCAAGGGCGTCCAGTTTGTGCTGCAACGTGGCGAGCTTCTGAAAGTCTTCACTGAGGAACCCTTGGAAATCATTGCCCAATCCTGCCTCACATCGCTGAAAGAGAAAGAAATCGGGGTCAAGATTGTCAAGACGAAAGCGGTCGCAGATATGGTGGATTATTACATCGCCATCACCCGAGGCCTGATTACTGGCATAATTGAGAAGTGATATCTCATGGT
Source organism: Candidatus Thorarchaeota archaeon (assembly GCA_030593165.1). GTDB lineage: Archaea > Asgardarchaeota > Thorarchaeia > Thorarchaeales > Thorarchaeaceae > JAJRWI01. The sequence continues at coordinate 4,659 of JAUVHR010000241.1, read as the reverse complement.
CGCCCGTGGACTGGATAGTCAAATGATTCGAAGGAGAGTACTTACTCTTTTCATAGTGCTACTCTTTCTGGCAAGTCCACTAGCTGTGATATCCCCAATAGAAACGGTCAGTCCAACTGTCGCCAATCCACTGGATAAGATCGATGAAACACTTCTGAACATGACACTGTCAGAGGAGCAGGTTGATGTTCTCATCAAGTACGACGAAGAAATGGGAGAGTTCAAAGCCCGAGCAGCCCTTGAGATGATTAACTCCAGAGTAGAGATAGTGGAGTCTTTCAAAGATCTGAGCATGCTTCGAGTAAAGCTAATCGGTAAGTCAATCGTAGACATAGCCAAGACGGAGGTAATCTCCAGAATCTGGTCCAATGAGATTCGTCCTATTCGGCACATCAGCACAGAGTCCACATTGAGTACGGACGAGTCTGAATATGTGTCACCAGTCGATGTAATTGGTGCAAGGGATTTCTGGAATCTGGGATACAATGGGTCTGGAGTCGTGATTGCGGTTCTGGACACTGGAATCGACATACTCCATTCGGATTTTGGTGGCCAGGTTACTACTTTTGCGTCATTTGTCGAGATTGATTCCCTTCCTATAGACATCTTGGGGCATGGTACCTATGCAGCTTCGGTTGCTGCAGGTTCAGGAAATCAGTCGGATGGTCTCTATGCGGGTATTGCACCAGGAGCGACACTCTTGGCAGGTAAGGTCAATCTTGGGGGCTTGCTAGCAGTTCCAAGCTGGATTGTTTCAGGTATAGAATGGGCTAGTAGCCGCGGAGCGGATATCATCCTCCTTCCATTCAACACATTCGGCGCACCTGGAGATGCAGTTGCTGAGGCAGTGAAAGCTGCAGCCGAGAAGGGAATTCTAGTAATTGCAGCCGCTGGTGATGATGGACCTGATTATCTAACAATCATGTCCCCAGGGGGCTCAAGTCAGGCGCTAGCAGTTGGAGCATATGACACAGAGAACAACGAAGTACCTGCATGGTCGGGCAGGGGACCCTCCCTTGAGATGCTCGCTAAACCAGATTTTGTCGCACCGGGGGTTGGTGTTGTAGGTGCTAAGGCTCTAAGTGACATGGAGTCCATGGGGGTTGGAGGTATAGACCTAGGTGGACTTCTTGGAGGTACGGGTGGAACCGGTGATCTTCTTGGAGGCCTTGGCGGAATGCTTGGCGGAGATTTTGGTGAGCCTGTGGATGGTAACGACAAGTACATCATAGCAGACTCCACTACTGCTTCAGCAGCCATTGCAGCAGGAGCTGCGGCAATACTGCTTCAAGCCTATCATCGGGCTACACCAATTGCACTTGCAAACGCTCTGAGGGAAACCGCAATCCCATTAGCATATGATGCGAATGATGCAGGTGCAGGTCTCCTGAATCTGCCGGGAGCGTTCGAGTATCTTGGACAGCGTCAGAATCCCTCCAATCCCGTGAATAGAACCACCGGACTTCCACTCATTGCGATAGGTATCCTAGGCTCCTCTGCGGCGAATGCAAGCTCAAGCATCATGATGAGCAGCTTTGGTACAACAGTGATGGTGATGGACCAGCGACGCGATGAAGAAATGAATATGCACCTCATGATGGGTATGTTCTCACTCAAGTGGAATAACATGAATCCAACAGACTTCATGATGTTCACCGTGAAAAGTGCGTTACATCCCGTGGTAATGGCATCAGCTGAGGATTCTAGCAGCAACTACAACAGGTGGATAGGAATTCTATCCTATGATGAGGTCTTCGTTACTCTGCTGGTAGAATCATACAATACGACCTTGATTACATCAGACCCTGTAACAGGTTTCAAGGTTACGCCCTTCATCCTCAATTTGGGAGAGGCGCCAATATCTAATGTCAGCCTCTATGTTTCATACTCTCCTGATCTCTTTCTTGATGAAGTGGACGACCATGGCAAGTACTCATTGAGCAATGAACAATTGTTTGCATATGGGATCTCAGAAGACTATGGGGACTTTTACGTCGGAATGAACTCCAGTAGGCCATTGGATGCATTCGAAGTAGGAAACTCAGCTGACCTATCGTCCCACATATCGGACGATAACCTCACAGGCTCAACAACATTTGATGGAAGTGTGGGGTTGGGTATGAAGTGGGACTTCGGTGTTCTTGAACCCTTTGTGCCTGCGAATGTCACCATAACAATGGGATTCGCTGAGAATCGAACAATGCTTGATAAATCGATTGAAACTCTCTGGAGTCTTGGACCACCAGATTCATTCATCCAACAGGGCGACCTCGTGGTTGTTGAGGCAGATATCCCCCGGGTTTCAAGTGTGGGCGACATCTATGAGTCTCGTGCGGTGATAATGAATATTGGAGCAAACTCGTCGCCTGCAATAGCGGCGATGTTGTCAATAAAAGGCGGACTCAGCGATGAAGGTGCGATATTTGCACGATACCACTCGTTCGATGAAATCAAACAATTCCACGTAGAAATCATCGAAAGCGAATGGAGTCCTGTAGAGGAAGGAATACACACAGTGGCATGGGGTGCTGTGACTAGTATAGAGGCCATTATCTCGCTCCTAGTGCAAATCACGTCAGACCCCCTATCAGCAATCGTAGGCGTGCTTGACGACTTCATAATGAGAGACGTATTCGTAATGATTCCGGTGTCCTCTATCGCGGTCTTTCCGAATCATCTGCCATTCGCACCCTTTGATATCGTATTCCCTGCAGATTTCGGAATCTATACTCTAACTTTGTATTCAACAGTCGGTCTCGGTAACCTAACGGTAAGTCAATACGGGAACGCCTCCGACTGGGGCGACCTAACCCTCACTCAGATGGAGAATGTTGAGGGTTACTACAACATGTCCCTGTTTCTCTTTGCGCCGCCTGTCACTATGGATGGGTACTACAGAAGCGACTACGTTCTCACTTCGGAACAAGGCTGGACAACGAACATCACGATGGAATCGACCCTGCGTTATCCACGAGCCATGCTGATGCTTGACTCTTCACATGGAGGTGGATTCGGGTCCATTCTGGGTGGTGGCTTGAGTATGGACATGGGAGGTTTGGGAGGACTTGACACAGGTAACGACACCGGAGGGTTACCAGGCTTCCCGCTCGCCCAAGATGAAGACCTCTTGTCAGGGCTTGACGTTGGCGGTCTGGGCGACTTGGGTTCAATTGACGAATTACTTGAATCATTCAGAATGACCACGCTCTCCGGACTCTCAAATCTGAAGAAATTGATGGCTGCCGAGGGGCTCGATCTTGTGGAAACAGGGGGAGCAGAGCTGGATGAGGACCTGCTCTTACAGTTCTCTGGGATTCTCATATTCGCTCCCACTGAGGAGTTCAATTCTACAGACATCGCCATCCTGAGAAACTACACCGCTCACGGCGGAAAGCTTGTGATCTTTGGCGATTATGAGGACAGAGCGAATCATACTGCTCTGAATGACCTGCTCTCCGAGTACGGTTACTCGTTGCACGGGGAACACTCCGAGGAGAATACCACGGAGATCATTCAGAACACACGACTTGGCAAAGATCTACAGTGCATATGGTTAGGAGGCGGCGCATTCATCGATAGTAATCAGTCCCTAGCCTCTGTGACGGTAAATGGAAATCCAGTAGTTCTTCTGGACGACACAAGACCAGAGCTAGCGCTGTTTGGTTCCTCTCAAATCTTCATGAACAAGAATTTGGTCAAGTGTAATAACAGCATTCTTCTGAGAAACCTCAACGAGTTCTTCCTTGACAATACACTCACCGCTGTGGCAAGTATGTCTGAAGAAGCAGTAAGATATCCCGCGGGGAGAAGTGTCTACCTCAATTTAGAGTTGACTGATTATTACGGTGAACCTGTTGACGATCTCTTTGTAGCAATCGCCTTTGAACTCCCGGATGACAATCTTTCGTTCTTTATTGCAGGGTCCGTTGGCGACGGACTCTACTCATCACAATTCTTACCCAGTTACTGGAGTGATGATGGGCGCATCAACTGCATCTTCATCATCTTTGGCGAGAACTACGCTTCAACCTTTGCGAGCGTGTACTTCACGCTCTATCGACCTGAAGCACCTACGCCTCCTGAGGAGCAATTCCGACCGTTGACAATGACGCAAGTAGCCCTTATTTCCTCATTTGGAATATTCGGGACGCTGCTATTCGCCTTATTCTTCAATCGTCGCAGGAAGGCGAAGAGATATCGCATCCCTGAGCTCGACGAGGACCTAATGAGAGAGATAGATAATGTGATGAACACGCTCCTTGCCGCTGTAAAGCAGATTGGCGAGCTAATAGAGAGAGAGGACATAGACCGAGTAGAGAAAATCGAGATGCTCCGAGGGCTCATGGTCGGTTCCGAGAGAGCACGTGAGCTCTTTGAGCGTGTAAGCGATAGGATTGGAGGAGTCTGAAATGACCGAACAGAGAGAGATTGACATCATCGACCTCAAGGTCGCGTTCGGCAAGTTCTATGCCCTCAAAGGGGTCTCCTTCCACGCTAACAAGAGAGAGTTTTTGGGAATTATAGGAGCCTCGGGTGCCGGAAAAACAACAGTACTGCGTGTCCTCACAGGTCAGATCTCACCTACGGAAGGCGAGGCATATGTCGGTGGGATGGATGTCACAAGAAAGCAGAAGCTCATCAGTCTGCTTGTAGGCTATG
>JAUVHR010000249.1 GCA_030593165.1 Candidatus Thorarchaeota archaeon | reverse complement strand
AGTAGAACATCAACCATCTCAAGGAGGTTTGCTAATCCTTCGTGCTCTCGTAGAACCCGATTAGCAAGTGTCAGTGCATCCTCAAAACGACCCAGCTTGTTCAGGATATTGCCCTTGAGGATTTGGCATGTCAGCAGGTCTGAAGATGTGAGATCTGTCCTCTGTTCAAGCTCATCTACGACTTGAAGAGCCTCCTCAAAACTGCCCACGCGAATCAATTGTTCTGCGCGTGTTAGCTCCTCGACCCTTGATGAAGCTGAATCGTTCATGAGAGCAATACACCACACTTTCTTATTAGTACATCATGTCTTGACATGGCTTTGCCAATTTCAGAATGAAGACTCTGTACAATGGTTTTAGCCTCAGGTTTCGTAATGCAAATGTCATGTCAGAAGAAGCTATCGTTGATTAGACCTTCAAGGGCAGTCCGATCAGATTTCTTCAAACGCTTACTAGGTTTGAGGCCATTTAATGCCGCCCACAATGATTGGGTGGTTGACAAAGATCTGGTAAACTGAGCAAGTTTCTGTTGAGCAGTATAGGATTGGCCTTTGTAGACATAACACATATGGAAGGGTGCCTCTGACTGAATAAGTAGTGTGTACTCACTCAGCCTTGCACGATTGAGAGATTGAGAGAAGAGTACGTCACTCGTCTTCTCGACAATATTCGAGAATTCATCTTTTTCAGTTGATAGGAAGCTTCTGCAGAAGATTGTCAAGCCTTCGTTTTGTTGTAGAATTGAGAGGAATACTGGTTCATCCTCCGGCAGTTCTGCATAGGTTGACACTCGCTTTCGAATAATGTCCACAACAACCGCTTGCAAGCCAACCAGAACAGCCCTCTCAACTAGGGGAGCACCCCTTTCGATGAGCTCCTCCCACTTGTTCGATTCTTCTAACAAGGAGTCGTGTTCCCTTGAGATAATCATGGCTAACCGACGCAACCCTCGTTCATCTGCGATGAGTTGTGCCTGAGTCAACAGCCTACGGGCTTCTCGCAGATCCAGCTCCAAGAGTGCCAGCTTAGACTTCAACTGGTAGGTTTCAGCTAGCGAAGCGTATGAGAGCTGTTTGTTGGCAACTTCAGACAGTCTACAAACGAGGACTCGCACGTCCTCAAACGCTTGTTGGTCACCAGAGGCTTTCAGGTCAGCCAAGACCAAGTCATAGAAGTTGAGCATAGCTACCATGGTCAACTCATCATCAACGATCTCCTCTTCAATCACCCAACTGAGAAGTTTCTTGGCCTTCTCCCTGTCACGCAACCGAGAACTCGTCTTCAGCACTAATGCCTCGGCAACACGGTACCGCTGACGAATGATTTTGTTGTAATCCACATTGTCAATCTCTACCAAGCGCTCTAGGTACCACCGTGCCTGCTCCAGTGACTTCTTGTCAATTGCTACAGTGATAAGACTGAAGAGCGTTTCAGATATGTGAAGATTGTTTGCCACCTCCTCACGCAACCCCAAACTCCGTTGAAGGTACTCCAGAGCACGGTCCAAATCACCTTTGTCTCTATAGATGAGCCCGACATTCCTAAGAGACACAGCAATGTTCTCTTTATTGCCGAACTTCTCCTTCAGTGCCAAGCTCTGCTCAAAGTATTCCAAGGCGCGATCCAAATCACCTCTCCGTCTAAAGATAACCCCAATGTTATTGAGAATCATGGAGATTTGCTGCTCGTTGCCAATTTCCTCCCTCAGCACCAAACTCCGTTTGTAGTACTCCAAAGCCTGGTTATAATCACCCTTCCTTCGGTAGATAACTCCAATAGCATTCAGAGATGCTGCAATACCACTCTTGTTACCAATCTCCTCTCTCAGCACTAAGCTCTGCTCGAAGAACTGCAGGGCTCGATCTAGGTCACCATTCCGAAAGTGGATAACCCCAATGTTGAAGACGGACGAAGCTATGCCCTGTTTGAAACCAATCCCCTCGAAGAGCGTCAAGCTCCGCTTGTGGCATTCAAGAGCCTGATCGAAACGACCCTTCATCTGGTAGATAGTGCCCTTGCGATCGGTTAGGGCTGCCTCTCTCTGCACCAATTCTGACGTTTGTTCTCGAGGAATTGTATGCAACACCTGTTCACCATGCTCAACCGCTTCAAGGCTTTCATCAGACCTTCCAAGGTACCATAAAATCTCGGACACTATGACAAGGGCATCAACCATCTGGAAGTGAGATTCCAGTTTCTGACTCTCTTCTACGGCTCCTTTAGCAATCTCAAGTGCATCTTCCAAGTGTCCCAACTTACTCAGGAGTGCGCTCCTGAGAAGATGACATGCTAGCTGATCATTGGATGTGAGGTCGTTTCTCGCCTCAATGGTTTCCACAAGTTGAAGAGCCTCGTTGAACTTGCCCTCATTCATTAGCTGCTCTGTATGGGCTATCTCCTCGGTGCTGGTACTCACCGGATTTTTCATGACATGCAACGCTCCTTTGGTTTTATGGGACTAATAGTCTTGGGTTCGAATTCGCCTGCTATTTGTACAAATCACAAAGGAAATTGCAAATAAAGCTTCAGACACCAATATTCGCAAATGAAATCGCATCTCACGGTTCATCGGAAAGCCACAGAAGTCTGGTCGCTTAGTGACACGGTCATGTTTCCGGAACTACCTAAGGTGGCAACCTTTGACGAGGGAAGACTGCACACTTGATTTTCATGATAATCTCTGCTGGTCAGATGACCCACAAAACCTGTGCCCCCATATATTGTGTAGAATCAGTCTTGTCAGCTAGCAAGATCTGACCTACAAGATGTTCCTGCTTCGTGTGCCCCCTCATGTTCTTCACACCTTTATTCTCGCCTTACAATTTAAGTTCTGCATTGACTGGACTTCGATCTAGTTTCCACTCAAAAGGAATGTTGTCAGAAAGATGACGACACAGAGGATAGTGGTCTACGATACGATTCCAGAAGTGTTCGAGCCTCGGCTGCTCTAGGTTTCATGCAATTTGAATACCTCTGGGATGCGTGTAGCTTTCATGCGGAACTAATAAGAGCTCTTTTTGTTATAATGATACAGATGCCCTGAAAGAGTATCAAGAAGGTGGTGCAGTGACTCTGAACTCGTATGATGATAAGACCATGCGAACCAACATCAATCAGTTTCTGCATAGGTTATGGAAGCGCCTCATCAAGCCTGCCCCGCAAATCCAGACTGATGAGCATCGACGTCAAGCAAGTCTGTTATCAGCTATTCTCGTAACAACAATAATCCTGTCTTGCATTGAGCTGATTCGGAGATTTATTTCAGGATCCAGTGTGGGAATTTATCACGTTGGATTCGTAGTTCTAGTGGTCAGTTATGGTGTGAGTCGTACGAAGTACTTCCGAATTAGCTCTTTACTTGTTGTAATCTTGGCTGCTTTAGTTGCAGTAGAAGGGACTCTATCATCGACCAGTTCTGATGTGGCATCCCGATACTTGTTTTGGTTCATAATTCCCATTATTCTTGCGAGTCTATTGTTTCGTCTTCATGAGGTGTTTGCCATAGCAACTACCGTACTCTTCCTCATTCTAGTAATCCCATTCTTTCAATCATTAGTCAGCTTCAGTGATGCTTTTTACTATGCTAGTGTTGGCCTAATCATTTCAGTCTTGGTGCTGGTTGGTACAAGAATCAGACAGAGCGACTTCAAACAGATTCTCAAACATGCTAAGATTCTTTCAGCGAACCAGAGGGAACTGGAACTCTATACTTCAGTACTTAGACATGATCTAGCCAATGACCTACAAGTTGTAATGACTCGTATAGAACATGCCGCCTTAATGACTGAGGTCAATCCTGAGATAGCATCTGACTCATTGGAATCATCTTTGGCTGCTATTGGACGGATGAGTAATCTTCTGAAAGCTCTTTCTAGAGAAGCGAGAGAATTCAAGGATTTGGTGGCGCTAATAGAGTACGTTCGCAACCAAGCTGAGAAAGCACATCCTACTCTAAGAATCATTACCAATTTCGAAAAGACTGACCGACCTCGAACCGTTGAAGGGCGGTTACTTCCAGTCGTTTTTGAGAATCTGTTCCGAAATGCGGCAGAACATGCAGGTCCTGAACCTACGGTCACAGTATCAATAGAACAAATGGAGGACAGAATACTTGTCGAAGTAGCTGATGATGGTCCTGGTATTGATTCAGAAATCAGAGAACATTTGTTTGAGAGAAGAGACTCTTTGAGACCAAAAGGGATTGGTCTATACCTTGTCAAACATATCATAGAAAGCATGGGGGGTACTATCAAGATAGTAGATAATCGAACAGGTACTGTATTTCACATCACCCTTCCTCTCAAGGAATGATTCTCCCAAAGCACATCTCGCACAGAGCCTAGAACTGCATAGGCTTGAAAACATGGACTCCATCCTCATGCAGACTATCCTCTTTTCAACTCTTTCATTTCAATATCTGCAAATACAACTGCGAGCAAGATCAATCTTTTATCAATGAAGCACTTTAGATTAGTAGGATGGGGAAGAATATATATCAATCAGAAAAAAGAGAATTGAATTTATCACTGCAATATGAATCACCATAGGTCCAGTTGAGTGATATGAATATCTACATCAATCATCATGCGAACGTTCTTCTCAATATGCAATCTTAAGTATAAATGATAATGGTTAACTCTGAATCGGACACGCAACAGCAAGCACATTGCCATCCGGGTCAGCGTAATATGCTACCTCATCTCCCCAATCTCTTGGTGCTAGTTCTGACAGCAAGCGAGCTCCTGCTTTCTTTAGTTTTCTTATAATTCCTTCAAGGTCGTCCACATGGAAATAGAGTTCAGTACTAGATATACTATTTTCAGGAACTAATAATGGCATCTGTCCTGTGTTCCTAGCAAATGAAACTTTGTCATAAAGCATGAGTTCATGGTTGTTAGACATTTTGAAGCTTACAAGAACTGGAACCTCAAGGTTAATGCTCCATCCAAAGACATCTTGATAGAACTTCTTTGAAGATGCTAAATCTTGAACCGCAAAGACAGTCATTATCACTCTCACAGTCATCACAGAACACTTAGTTAAGAGAGGTTTGATTCCCATTTAACTACCATTGTCTAAATCGACCTTGAGAGATACGCTTGTTTATGCTACAACGGAATCTTTGAGGATAGAAAATTGGTGAACTAGGACAGTCTGAATATCGAGATGAAATCAACAAGCTTCTGAGTAATTACAAAGATGCCTATGTCCTCACTGAGTGTGGTGAGATAATGTCATTATCAGTGAAAGGTTCTGGATACCTCTTCACTTGTGATCCACAGGCAATCC
>JAUVHR010000218.1 GCA_030593165.1 Candidatus Thorarchaeota archaeon | reverse complement strand
ACAGCGCATTGCCATAGGTCGAAGAGTTGAGAACAAGTGGCGATTGATAGGCTACGCAGAGGTATAGCGCAGGCTTATCATATGATGAACTAACGGTACAGTGGATAACGTGACCATCCAAGTTGTGCTTGATACCAATTTCCTCGTAGTGCCAGGGGAATTCGGCGTAGATATCTTTCAAGAAGCAGAGAGAGTCTTAGAGAGACGTATCGAATTCGTGCTGTTGGAACCCGTGTTGAGAGAAATCGAACTCAGGGTGTCCAGACCGAGAACCAGGATAGAAGGACGGAGATTCTCGATTGCCTTGAAACTTGCTGAGAGATGTAGAGTGGTAAAGGTCGACCGACCATCGACCAATAAGACCGTGGATGACCAGCTGTTGGATTATGCGGTTTCCGTCAGGGGAGTATTGGCCACAAATGACCGAGAACTAAAACAGAAGGCGAAGTCGCAAGGAGTACCTGTTCTTATGCTGAGAGGTAAGAAGCAACTTCAGCTTGATGGAACCGTTGTGTAGCCCGGTCACCATGTCACAATCTTTTTATGTTTGCCAAATTGATGCAGCGCTGACCGTCAGTACCAGACCATGTTCGATTGTTCTGTCCACGATTGTCGCATCTGGCAAGGAGTTTCTACATATGTACAGCATTGTAACAGTACGTGACATTGTTCGAATCCCTCCCAAGGAGTTTGGCGAGCCAATAGCGGAAGCGGCAATATCGCATCTTCGGAAAGGAAGCGAGAATGTACTTGACAGAGAAATAGGTCTCATGATTGTAGTCATCGGAATCGATAAGATTGGCCAGGGCCGTCTGATGCCTGGTGATGGGGCAACATATCATCAGGTCACTTATCGTGTACTTGTCTTCAAACCAATTCGTGGTGAGCTTGTAGAAGGCAATGTAGTTGAACTGATGGACTTTGGAGCGTTTATTAGAATGGGACCACTTGATGGTCTTTGTCATGTAAGCCAGATCTGCGACGACTTCATCACGCAAGATTCGAAGGGAAGTACCCTCATAGGCAAGGAAACTGGCAGGACACTCTCCGAGAGTGACCATGTTCGAGCACGAATCACATCAATCAGCTTTGAATCTGGTAATAGATCAGGGAAACTGGGACTCACCATGAGACAGCCATTCCTTGGTAAGGTGGGTCCAGACGTATCTTGGGTGGAAGATGATGTGAGGATTGCCCGCGGAGAGGGAAAGAAAGAGAAGAAGAAGAAGAAATAGCTGGGATTGATTGATTTGGCTAAACCAAAGGCTTGTAGAGATTGTCACTATCTGACTACCGAGAACCAGTGCCCAAACTGTAAGAGTACTAACCTTTCCACCTCATACACGGGAATAGTTGTGATTCTTCCTGGAAAAGACGCACATGATGACCCCAGGAAGACTTCTTACATTGCTGAGCGGTTGAATATCGACAAGCCTGGGAAGTACGCTCTGAAGGTCCGCTAGTAAGAGAATAGACGTACAAGGTGAAAGCTTTATTAGATAACCCAATTTGGGTGGCTCTGACCAGCCCTCAGAGGCTAATCTATCAATCGTAAGAGTGATGCCAATGAAGTTGGAGATCTTAAGTGAAAGGGAAAACAAACCTCTAGCTAGAAAGGAGATCGAGTTCAGAGTAGAGCATATAGGAGGCACCACTCCGAGCAGAATGGATGTTCTCTCCAAGATTGTTGCCCAGTTTGATGCTGATACATCAAGAGTTGTGATAAAGGCCCTTAACACCAAATTCGGTATCGGAATCAGTGAGGGTACCGCAAGAATCTACGATACTGCAGAGCAAATGGAGAAAATCGAGCTGCGTCATATTCTTGAGAGGCATAGGCCTAAGAAGGAAGGGTCCTAGATGGCACATAAAGTATACAAGGTTGACAAGAGCGGTTCAGTGAGCACATCTAAGAGAACTTGCCCACGTTGTGAGAAAGGTACCTTCATGGCTGAACACTTTGACAGATTCGCCTGTGGTCGCTGCGGCTACACCGAGTTCAAGCGCAAGGGCAAGAAGACCGACTAATTCTAAGTTGTTGGCAGACTATTCTCCAACAATGCTCATCACCCATCTCACAAAGAGTAGAATTCCTACAATCACGGTGAGAGATAGGTTGATCAGTATCATGCCTGGCACGAATACCTCAACAGTCATAGAGAGAAGAAGAGCAAACGGAAACGTCACTATGAAGGGGAGGGTGGCCACTGTTAGAGAGATCTGTTCGCTGGACACCATTGAGGTCACCAGACTCAGAATCCAGATTGCATAGAATGCTATGAGAAGTGCCAGTTCCAGAATCATGTTCAATATCTCGTTGACTGGGCGCCTTTTCAACTGCACGCTAACAAGGGCCGATTTTAGCGCTAGAATACAAGATTAGAATCCTTTACAACAGTCCGGTGAGATTCCGAACTAGAGCGAACTCAGGAGATGAAACGATGATTCAATCGCTGCCTCCCCCCCACGATCCCATGGGCCAAGTCATTCTGGCCTTGATCGTGGTGTTTCTCATCGTAACTGCTGTTCTTAGAGGTAAGGTCGATAGTACGAAGTCAACAGCTGAAACCGACAATTCCATTGACTTCTGAAGACCTCCCTTGGACCGAACTTGAGATTCTCTTTGGACATGTGACTTCTATGGTTCATCTCCTCATTCGTCATCTGCGGCTTCGCTAATAGACTCTGTAATGAGGCGATCCAATGTATCCACATCACGGCCCCCCTCATACAGTTCACGGACTGTTGGAATATAGATGTCCTGAAGAAACTCGCAAAGCTCTGCTTGCCCTGTCTTCCTGCAATATTCTTCCTCAAGGGTTAGAATGTGTACCTCAAGTGCAGCTGTATCTAGGTCACCAATCAGTGCCGAAGCCGAGATTTCAATCAGCCTCTCCTCTAGTTTCTTACTTGTGATGGATCTATCTGTCAGATCAAGAATCTGTTGTATCAGGTCCCACTGTATACCAAGAAGCCTCATCTTTTCTTGCATAACAGGATTCTCAATGACAAATATCCGGGTTAACTCATCTAGCACGTCTGGTTCTTCATCGTCTTTCAATGTGCCATCATTGTGAGAATCCTTGCTAATGAATCTGTATAATGAAGAAAATAGCATGCGAAATACAGAACCGTCAGAATCCGGAATTGATACAGGAATCAATCATTTCATTGATGCTGACGCTGAGGATATGAAAAGAAAGAAGATGGTAGCGGGTGGTTGATTCCGTTACAATCTATAGTGTAACTACATACACAATTTTATTCATATTCTTCGAAACAAGATATAATTCAATCACAATTCAAAATGCTGTGGGACTAATGCAATCGGACTTCACATTTCCGCTGTTTTCAATTCTAGTCGGGGGACTAGTATCGGTTCTAGTCACTACACTATTCTTGAAATGGTTGTCGGAACAGAAATCGAAGAATGAAGAGTCTTGGCTAATGGCTTTGGTAGCCCTCTTGGCTATTGGTTCGTTTTGTCTGATTATTGGTTGGGGGCTTCTGTTCATTTCATCCCGCCCGATAACTCTCGCCGGATTATATACATCATTCTTAATTATCCTCCTCTTCGCAGTATGTGCGTGGAGTTGTATGTTCCGTCAGGCTCGGTAGTTCAGATTAGAGTATTGTAACTACTCTATACATTTGATTTCAAAAGAATGAAAATGGTAGCGGGTGGTGGGTTTCTCTACACAACAATAGTCAATTGATGATAAGCGATTATCGAATGATATGTTGATGCAGATTCCTTCTCCTGAGATAAGTTACGCGTTCCTTCCAGCGTTATTGTTGGCAACGGTTATCCTAGGGATACTCTATTGGTGGTTCAGATTATCAAAGAAAGGGGATATACATGACGACAAGATGAATCGCCTTGAAACCTGCATTCTGGTCTTCGTGCCTTGGGTGATAATCTACACTTATGTCTTAATCGTAACCAGATCTTGGTCATTATTCTGGGCTAATCCCTTCTTCTGGGTACTGTTTGTACCTGCAACGTTTGATCTTTCTTATCAGTTCTTGAGTCTAATGAAAGTGTCTGGAACTTGAAAAGGAATGGTAGCGGGTGGTTGATTCGACAACAAAACTCAACTTACTCTTGTGCAAGTTCAGGATATGTTCGAAGAGATCCTCTAGCAATTCGCATTCCCAAATCTGTTAGGAATATTCGACCTGTATCCGTCAAAATAGCTCGTCCGGTTCGCACTAAGTCTAGTTCAATCGTTGAATCACCTATTTCTGCAGCCATGGCTGAACAACTGGCACCTTTCAGAAGTAAATCAACTAGAAGATTTTGTTGTTCTGTTGCCTCTGGAAATTCTTCTCTTATTATCATATCACGAAGTCGTGTCGGTATTCTATCGAGTCCAATTTCGTCTGCAAGAATATACATTCTTGCTTGGCCTGCATTGTATTCGGTGATTTTTTTCCCTATCATCTTTTCAGAAACTTCAACAAGAAGACTCAGAACTCTGTCAGCGGTTTTCCAATTCAAGCCTGTTACTTCAGATACTTGACTTACGTTTAAACCCCCAAATTTCTGCAAGGCGTCAATTACAAGTAAAATTGCACTCCCAAGTCCTGTCCGTTTTGATGAACTTGGTAGCTCTTCTCCGTTTCTCATGTTTCTTGAGGTCTCCATACTTTTCGATCATGAATTGCGAAAAAAAGACAGCAATCCGCGCGATTATCCCTTATTATGGATAATATCATCCGTAATAAAGGAATCTTTATATGTTAAAAATGTTAGGCCTACGCGCAACACTGTGCTCAACATAGAGAACGCGGAAGGAGAAACCCATGAAAAAATCAAGTGAGTCGAAAAAGAATGACATTGAGCGAAGGTCAATCAGAATTGCTTGTCCGTATGTTCTCGAAGCGAATCATTGGGAAGCAATACAAACCAATAGAGAAAATAGCTAAGATGTGCAAATGGAACGAAATTGTTTCGACATTTGGCGGTGGCAAGCTGACTAGCGAGATAAGATATCTAGCTGGTTTAGGTCTTATTGACAATCATGGAAAGAAACATGTTGCATCGTTAACAAGTGACGGTGTTGCATACGTAAGGGATTATTTGAGAAGATGAAAGGAGGCTTTATCATTGAGGAGAAACATGATATTTGGAAAAGGACGCAATTTCGCTGCAGGAGGATGGGGCAAATATAGAATGAATTATACATTTGACTAGACAATTTTCAAATGATGTGTATACACAGATGTTCATGGGGTAAAGAGTGTGATGGATGGCCTGAAACATTCAGACAAGAAGAGATCAACTCAATGTACGTATAATATAACAACCGATTCAATATTATTTTCTATGAAAAGAAGGAGAAAGAAAGGATACAGTAGGAAGAGTAAATGATGAACCACAACAAGACAAGTAGGAATCATTATGAGTAAATCAAAGGGATTTTCAATTGGTATAATAATTCTTGTCCTTATTCCAGCTGCATTTCTTCTAAGAAATCAGATGATGTCTGAGGAATTGCTTCAACTTGATATGACCCTCAAACTTCAATCGGAATCGGATGATACAGAATATCAAGCCAACTATCATTGGGGTGCTACGGAGATTGAATTTTCAACTGCATCAAATAATGTAGAATGGATAAGCCGAATTTCAGGAGCATCGGTGCTCAGTTCTGATACGCTTACGTCAGCAGTAAATAGCTACTTCGCTGAGATATCTATCGAATCAGATGGGTTTTCCATTCAAAGAAACGGTAAATGGACGCTTACCTTGCAAAAGAAGCTTTGTCAAGGTGTTAGTATTGATTTGTCTGTTAATGGTGACAATACTACAATCACAAGCATCACACCATCATTGTCTGTAGATTCTCTTCCAACTCAATTGGCTGCTGCTTTACGAAGTATTGGTATAGATATGGTAAAGGTCGTTGTAACAATATCTGTCAATATCATGTCTGAACTCATAGAACAGTACTTCCAGAATTGTTTTC
>JAUVHR010000050.1 GCA_030593165.1 Candidatus Thorarchaeota archaeon | reverse complement strand
CCAAGCATCTACGCAACATTGGAAATGTCGTCCTTCAATGAGGAGTACGACACTTCTAATGCCGTTGTTTGGTCTACTGATTCGATCCTTTTCTGATGTGCACCCAATCAGCACCATGGCGTTTGTCATGGATGCTAGAGTGAAGGAAAGGACTTTTAGGTGTAAAGAGATTACACTGTACGGAGACAGCGAATCATGGCTAGGTCTGAGGGTCATGCAAGTGACGATTCTCGCGATGACGGCGTCCTTCTCTACGTTTGTCCCATCTGTCTCTACTACAGTCGGAACCTGTCTCTTGTGGCACCGCGGTGTTCCAATTGTGGAGACACCGTGAATGTGAACATTGAGGCAGTTGCGAGCACCTCGTTTGACTGTGTGTACGACGGTTGGATGTATAGACAGGATAAAGAGGAACAGATTCTGGCCTATGGAAGATTCCAATACGCCCCCAAACTCGTTCCTCCTGACGAATTCCTACTGTTCTTTGGCACCTTCATCATCTACTCGATCCTATCTGGTCTCACGTATAAGGTCATCAAGACTCTCCTGAGGAAGCTGATGCAGAAGTTTAAGAAGACCAGACGAGATGAGTTGCGGCATTTTAGTGCAAAAGCCCACAGGAGCAGAAGGAGATTCTACATCTCCATCGGCTTGGCACTGGAGAAGAGTCGTGACCGTAGGAAGCTGCCAGAAATCAAACTCGACATATCTACCCTGTCGGAAACCGTTGACGAGCTGTTCGAGAAGAGTGAGTAGGGATGGTAGACACTTTTCTATGCTGGGGTATGTGTTCTTGCGAAGCTTTTCGTGTTCGCACCTGAAGTTGCACTGGGGGACTCAAACCTTTCGGCCACACAATACTGACAATCAGAAACGGGAAGATGAGCCTGGAGCCAAGGAGATTGGGGAAACTGTGGAAACCATATTGGAGGCCAAGGAGACTTCGAAACTCCGAGAGCACCTTCGAAAGTTTGTGGAGTGGGCAAAACCTCTAATCGCAAACGCAAGTCAGACAGCGTTTCTCGCTCTGAATGAACTCATAAGATTAGTTGGCCCACAGTTGTGAGAGAGTCCTGAATTCCCCGTTTTGCTTTAGGATCGCTGCAAAGACATCTTCAAAGTTCAGTTCCTGCCAATAAGACTTTGATGTAAAATAGCCAAAGAATGAGCTGACAGCTTGGAATGGTAGTGAGTCCAACTAGTCCCCAGATTCTTTCTTCAATTTGTCCACGGCAACTTCTATGGCATGGGAACGGTTGTAGAACACTTTCTCTTCAATCTTCTTCTCGATCCAGTCGCACAGTTCTTTCGACAAGGAAATGTTGAAGTTGCGTTTTGTCCTTGGCATCAAATGAGTTACGACGAGGTAACATTTATGAGTGTGTAACTCAATTGTTCATCTGAGTTATGCGGAGCGAGAAGCATTCTTCGTAATCAAGAAGTCAGTTGGGAACCAGTAGGCCATGTCAAGACGAGGAGATGATGGTGTGGACAGAGAGGGAGACTCGGAAGCTTGCGAGGATGATAGGCACGATTGGGCGATTTTAGGTATACTCAATGAGAATGATATCGGAGACGTTTCCGAGGACATAAAGGTCTATGATAAGACTGTAGTTCTTCAGACATGTGTGAATTGTGGAAGGAAGAGAGTAATCGAAGAGGACACCGAGAAGGACGTAAGCCTAGAGTTGGACGGCATGATGCTTGAATGGGTTGAAAGTCATCCGGAGTTGCAGTGGTGGTAGTGCTTAGCGATCCAAGTGCATAGAGCGTCAGACCCAGGTTCAAGGAATCCCCCAACACCGCATTCGTGAAAGAGGGCTATCTAGCAGACTGGCATGTTGATGAGAATTCAATGGCCACTGTATTCTGTATCGGACGGATTCTGTATTCCTCCATACGACCCGAAGGCAGGCGTCAATTCTAGAACTGATGAGAGCCTCTATCCTCGAGAACGGTGATTGAGGACACTAGCTTTTTGGCCTCCTGTTCGCATCTGTACATGTCCATTCGACTGATATTGATGGATATTGCGTTCGTATTTGTGTTTTCACCCTCCTTCTGACAGAGCTAGGATAGCTCTCTTCTGTCTGTTGCTACAGTGAAAACGGACCCATTTGAAATCTGTTGTAGCGATTGCTACAAAGAGTCCCGTAGCGAACAATCTACGCCGGTTTTTTCTGAGACGCTAGGTACTCCCTCACTTCATCCATGTGGTCCTTCAGATTGTAAAGGCCAAAGACGACATCGTCGATTCTGAGATCGAGCTCACTAATTGTCTCCTTGAGCTCTCTCGATCTCGTGATGTGTTGGTTCAGCTTGTCCATAAGGCTTTCTATGCTTCCAATGTTCCGCTTTGAGTCAGAGTCAAAATGAGGTATCTTGAAGGACCTGATAAGGTTGATCACGATGTTATTTCCATGGGAGCCTTCGTATCGCTTAAGACAGAGATGGAGAAAATGTGCAATTGTCTGAGGAAAGCGGCAACTAACCTTGCCCTGTTTGGCTTTTGCATTGGTAGTTTCCTCACTCGTTACTATGAAATGAAGCCAGTTACCCTCCAATTCGATTCTCAGATCCGATATGTGGTCCTTGGCCACAGTACCAAAGGTGCTCTTCTTATCGGATGTGGGGAGTCTATCGTAGAACGAGGAGAAGGTTGTGTCCAGTGTTCGGGGCATAACCGAGAGATGCCTATCAATTTCTGTAAGCGGTAGCTCCTTATGTAGGGCGTTCTTGAGGCTTGTCATCTCTCTTGCTAACCCATCCAGTTCCTCTTGTATTTCCAATGGGGCTTCAGGGATAGGTAATCTTTTGACATGATTCGGAACTACTGAAAGCCTATCACTGATGCGAACCGAGTAGTAGAATCTCATGGCGGAGGAGTTTAGCACAGCCAGGACATACCCAAGGTTCATCTTCTTTGATTTGTCAACTCCTCCCTCGGGAACTCTAGCTCTTGAGGAGGATTCAACCGAGGAGTAGGGCAGGGCTACTATTATGGTCGAGAAGCAATAATAGCCATTTTCGTCCATAGTTGCAAATAGGCCACGAGTCCCACTTATCTTTCTGATGATTAGCTTCGGGCTTTCGAAAAGCTCGGGAAACATTGGATTGTAGAGTTCCTGAGGTTCGTAGATGATAAAATCCTTCCCGTACTCCATGAGGTATCTGTCCAGGATGTTCTCACCTCTAATGAACTTCCTCGCCAGGGGAAGTTGTGGATCTCTCACAATCATCTTTTCAGTCAGTTCTTTTGTCCCAGTTCGAAGACCCCAATTGATGTAATAGGCTTCTTCCAAGAGAACACTGTTCCGTTCCATCTCTTTCACAATATCCAAGAGCTCTGGTTTCTTGAAAACAAGGCGGAACTGATACTCAGGCATTTCTAGGAACAAACCCTGAAGTAAGCTCTCCTCGTCTCCCGAAATGCCATCCTCAACAAGATTTGTATCTGGAGATACTGTCACGACTCTGGCAACGTGGTCATTTCTCGTAGACTCATTGGATTCTTTTCTAACAATTAGGATGATATTTCTCACGCTCTGGCGAGGGAAGACCTTGACTTGAGTCAGATCAGTAATCTCTTCTATGACGCATGTATCAAGTATCATTTTCCGGATCTTCTTCCCATATGGCGAAGTCATCAGAGCATTGGGAATGATAAAGCCCAACAACCCCCCTTCCCGCAGAAGTTTGAGGCCGGTTTCGAGGAATAACACATACAGGTCGAATTTCTTGTACGCAGATTCGAAGATTCCAGACATGAAGTATTCTCTGTATTCCTTTGGAATCGTGTAGATGTCGACATACGGTGGATTTCCGATTACTATGTCAAAACCGCCTTCGGATAACTGGTCAGGCATTTCACTAGCCCAGTCGAACGGTTTGACATCCTTCCAGCCATCACCAAAGAACGGTTCTAAGTCCTCCCTTCCTCCAGTTACCAGAGAGTTACCTACCTTTATGTTCTCATCGAGGATCAATGGCAGTTTCTCTCCCTTCCTCAGAGCCTTCAACATCAGACTCACTGATCCTAGTTCGGCAGCCTGTGGATCCACATCCACACCAAACAGATTCTTCATCAGTATGGTCTTCTCGATATCTGTGATCGGTTGGGGATATTCATCTACGTCAATGAGTGATTTGGGTGGCCTGATTGTTGCTCTTTGCTTTCTATTGATGTCCATGTAGTGCTGAAGAAGATAGTCGTATGCCTTTATCAGGAAAGAACCCGAGCCACACGCTGGGTCCAATATGCGGATACTCGCAATCTCCTCTTCTGAAAGCTCCTGGAGTGCAACTCCCAGAGTGTGCTCAACGATGTAGCTGACGACGTATGTCGGAGTGTAGTAGATCCCTCCTTTCTTTCTTGCTATATCGTTCTTCTCGAACCGCGGCCGTTCCAATGCCGTGTCTCCCTCCCTGAGAACATGTCCGAGGTACTCCTCATAGATATTTCCCAGAATATCAGCGTCAATGAGGTCGAAATTGAATTCATATAGAGTTCGTAACACCTTTTCCATTGCCTGATTGCTCAGAACAAGGTCCTCGCAATAGTGTTTCTCAAAGAGCTTGCTGTTGTATATGCTGTCGAACTGTCTGAAGAAGTCCCGAAGGTTAGTCACAAAAAGTGCAGTGTCATCAATCTGAGTTTCCTTCCAAGCCGAGTAAAGCTTCCAAAGAGATTCGTGTCTAATGATGGACCTGTCTTCTGCAGCCCTACAGACGATCAATCGATCCAATATCCTTTGCACTGCTTCCTGGGTCTTCTCTGGGGGGATATCCATGTTGTGCTTGTGGATGTCATGGGCGAGGATTGAACGGATATTGAAGAGGTCCTCAGGTGCTTCCTCATGTATTGTGTTCCTGGTACGCCGTCTTTCTTGGGCGTCCAGCAAACCAGAAGCAACGCTCTCCTTTGATAGGAGCCATAATTTGTCGAACTCCTCAATGTAACTGTCCCAACTTAGAGAGAACACAAGACCCTCGCTGGCCTTCCTGACATGTGACGAGTATAGCCTGATCTCCTTGAAGTTGGTTAACACTGCCCAGTCCACATGCATTTGCCAGGCATATCCAATAGCCTGCTCAGGATAGGTCATCCTCTTCCCCCCACGAACGGTAAACCCATCCAAACCATCTCTTCCAAGGTCGAACCGCTTCACTTCACAGAAGATCCGCGGACGCATCCCCCGCTCTAGCCTGAGCGAAAAATCCACTCGACCAGTCAGAGTCCTTTGCTCAGCCTTTACCTCATCGAGACCTTCAACATCCCATCCAAGGAGCTGAAGAAACGGGTTAATGAATTTGATCTTTACATTCTCTTCATCGTAGCGATCCTCATGGCCCCGCCTCAGGATTTCTTTGTATTTCTCTATCAATTCCGCAATGGACTTCCTGCTCTGCTCTTTTGATTCGTAATCCAGCAATTAGTCTACCTTCTTTCAGTTTATGTCAGGGTTCCCCCATCGAAGAAGAAGTCAAAAAGGCTTTCGCTTAGTTATGGGTTCCAATGCACGATCCTTATTTGGTCTTCTCATATCACTTTCACTGGAGAAACCGCGTTGCTCCCAGAACACGACACCCTCGTGTTTGCCATCGGGAGGCATCCGAATGTCCTTCCCTGCATCCGTTTCAAATCCCATTTCGTCCAGAGGGATAGTCCTTATAATCAGGCTCTTCAAACCTGTCTAGTCGGTATCGCAACGCCTCGACCGCTGGCTGCAAATCCATTTTTGGTGGCAGATTCGGCAAACGCTGTCCCTCACATTCCAGTATGCAGTTAACGGCGGCGCTGGCTCGGAACTCATCGTCCGCGGTAACAAGGACTCGCAAATCCTCGTCTGGAACCCACGCATATTCGTCAAAGAGAATGTGGTGATTCCTGCAAAGCAGGATGCCGTTGCGAATATCAAGCGACGTACCACGATTCTCGATAGGGATTATGTGCGCAGCCTCAAGCCCTACGATGCGACCATGAACGCGGTAGCCAATCTCACACATACTGCACTTCTCGTTGTACGCCCGGCGTACGGCCACTCCGAACCTCATGTCCCGCTGAGTTCTCAGTGTCTCCAACCTCAATAGTGATTCTTGATCAAATGGCTGGAAGGCAGGAACTGTTCTACCAGCTACTGGGTCTTCGTCCCACTTGATTGGCTCGCCTTTTAGGATGAAGTGCGTACCATCAAAGCCTGTTACATATGCCAAACCAAGCACTTCGTAGGAGCTTTCTCCAGGCTCTGCCATTCGTTGTCGTAGAACGCCCACGGGAACCCTGTCTTCCATGCACATCAGTAGAGACCTATTGGTGTCCAAATCCATGTCTGTTTTCCCTTTTCGACCCTCAGGTGTGTAGTGGTAAATCCATGATCCATCAGGAAAGACTTCGGGTTCTCGGTCCGGGTATGGGCCGCGCAACGTTTCCCTCACCCACAGTGCGTGAGAGGACCTGCTAGGTTTATAGATGCCCTTCTGGCCGCGGAAGCCCATCAGCAAGTCACGGAGTCTCCTGCTCTCGATGACCGAGCCAGTATTGGACCTCATTAACAGCAGTTGTCTGCGCATGTTCCGGTCCTTGATATTCTCCAGAGGATCTACCACTCTTACATGCCCCCAGAGACCGTCCACCGCCCTCATAATGTTGATGGCAAAGCGAGGGTGATTGGTGAGCAGTCGATATCCTAATGGCCCTGTGCATAGATTAAGATTGCCGTGAGTGTCGCGGGTCGCTGCCCCTCATAACACGACATCCTCGTGTTTGCCACTGGAGGCAGAGGGGCTCCAAAACCCGTCTGTTGTACGTAATCAGATACTGAACTATCCTCCCGCTCTTTGCTCCTCCAGACCTTCCTGAACATCTGTGGCGACGTCTTCAACGAATATGAAGGCATCCTCTACGAGCTTCTGAGAGATATCAACACTGCTCCCGACTTTTCCCTTATTGCCAGTCTGTTTCTTGAATACACTGTCGATTTTGCCGGCCCGGTGAGCTACCAGGTTCCGATAGGCGACAATAGAACGAAATCGCTCGAGATCTGCTTGTGATGAAAGACGCGGTTCTCGATTCAGTAGAGTTCTCAGATGTCGCCTGACGCTTCTCGAATCGTAGAAATGGTAGCTTTCCCCCACCGCTTCCCCGACCGCCCTTCGTATGTCATGCTCGGCTCGGCGAAGATGGTTGTAGTCAAACTTCTCTGATAGCTGTGGGGTGAATCGTTGTTCTATGTACCGGTTTTTGGAGACCGCCTCCAGAGTTACATCGCGGAGATAGACCTCGAGAGCTGAGACTGCAATAACAATGGACTGTTGTAGAAGACCTCTCTCCACAGCTGCTTTGACTTCTTCAATTGTTTCAACAGCCCTCTCTAACGACGGCCTCAGAGTCGTTCGCATGGAATCCACAAATTGCTTCACTCCCTCTTCACCACGAGAAACCAACCCTGTCTCGACCTCTGACTGGAGATGCCCTGTAATCATTTCACCCATTGAGGTGAACCCTACGCCCAAGGATTCCAGTAGTTGGTCGGTGAATTCCATCAGTTTTCCGACGCTCTCATCGCCGCCTGTTGTCAGAAGGTCATTGATGTAGAAATGCAGCTTCACGAACCCTCTAGCAACTTTGATGTTATCCCTGAATGTGGTGATGGGTCCCTTTGAGATTCTGGACATAGATAGTTGTCACCCTCCTATGGGCGGTAATGATCCGTCACGCCAAAGTCTTTTCGGAGAGACACAACCATCAACTTGATAGAAGCCAGGCAGTCGCATTGCCAAACCAAATCCAATTAACAATTTCCACATCTCCGCGTGGTAGGCGAAATGTATAATAATCTTCTTCAACATGGAGTCTTGATGATCGGAGACCCCGATTTGCGATGACATATCTGCTATCTGACACCGAGAGATTAGTCCGCAGTATATATGGTGCGGTTGAGTTCGACTTGCTCGCCTGCTTCCGTTATGTCGAACTTACGCCGAGGAATATCTACACCAATTCCTTGGAGTTTTACATGCTTCATCAAACTGTATGCCAACAGATAGAAACTGTTCTTAGATTCCTGCTGGAGGTTTATGCTGAGCGGCCTGAAGGTGACTTAGCAATTGATGATTACATTCCAGTGAGGGATGAGTTGGGTCTTTGGGGCAGTGAGGCCAGAATGGAAATGTTTCTAGTAAGACCTTTTGAGTATTGGGAGAAAAGCAGACCACCTGGATGGTGGTCATGCCATACTGATATGAAGCACGAGATTGCCAAGCATTTTGAAAAGGCAAATCTCGGCGTTGTGATTCAATCTATGGGTGCCCTCAATATATTGTTGAATCATCGAGAAGCTAGATTTGTTCAGCCGTTGGGGACGAGAATATTCGACCCATTCTGGCCTCGACTATCAGAACCTGGTTTGGGAGAGAAGTGGACAGAATGTTCCGGTGCTCGATGTGGCAATCTAACGAAGGACGAGATTGGCTATGAGTCTGAAAGCGGAGATAAACGGAGAGCTTTTCTTTGTCCCGACTGCAGAACCGCAGTCAAACCTCTGGTGGAGAAGAAGGATTGGAAATCCTTGAAGAATGCTTTCAAGAGATATCCAAAGGAAACAGAATTACGCCCTGTATTAATCTCACGAGCTAGCTCTGACATTGAGAGTGGTGGTGCAGGTAGCCCATAGAAGCATCTCTCAATGTACGTAGCTTAGTCTGCACTTCTCTGAATACTACTTCGTTCAGAACAATCTGGTTTTGTGGTTCGGCCTGTGAAGACAACGTCTGGAGGGAGAATGCGCTCAAAAGAAGCCCACCTGTGAACAGCAACGCCCTCGTCATCAGGAGATAGAAGAATCTGAAGTGTCATAAAGGAAGTGAATACAGTTAGTGTAAGTGCAACAAGACTAGAGGTTTTGATCTACCTCTCTGTCGTCTCATATCCTCGTGTTTGTCATCGGGGCTCCAAGACTACTATCCATTTGGAAAACTTCTCAGGGATATCTTCTTCGTCGATAAGGAGAGGAGCCCGAGTGGACCCTCTTGTGGAATTCTCGTTTTTTGACCCAAGCTTCCCATTCTTTCCTCTCGTTGTCACTTCCGTACGAGGGCGAAGTAACAGATGCAACACTGCTTGAGCCGGAAGACCCGCTTCCTACTCTCACCCTAGATATGCAACTGGATTGTCCGTGGCGTACTATGTGCAGTAAGCCAAGAACGATCATTCCCAGCAGGGCTATTGAACCTACGTACAATAATGGGACTAATAATGGTTCCAAGAGCCGAGAGAACCAAAGGGCGATTAGACCCATGAGACCCAGGGAGCCTTGGACAAGGAGCGCTATGCCTCTGCTCCGATCAAACCCGTACCAGTTCTCTTCCACAGTTTTCTTCTTCAAGACCTTGAGGCCGCCTGGTAGGTTCATGTCGAGATACATATTCAGGAGCAAAAAAAAGAGCACACCACCGAGGAACGTTCCGAAAATCGTGATGAGGCCGAAAAAACCCCACATCTCTTGCGGAATCCTTACAAAGAACCACAGTCCAGTGAAAGAACTAGATATCACAAAAACTATTCCGAGGAGGAGGATTGCTATCTTTTCAAACTCCTTCCGGGATTTCCGCCTTATCTTGGAACGCCATCTAGGCTTCTTGTTCTCCTCTGCAGATTCTCCGAAGAGGGTGGACGGTCCCAAAGGAATAGGACTTTTTGACGTAGCTCTCGAAATGAGCAAATGAATTGGAACCAACACCAAGGATTGCTGTTTGGAGTGAGTATTTCGTGCATGCTTCAAAGAAGGCTCCTCCACAGCCTTTTTCCGACATCGTTCGAAAGCTATAAGATTCTTTTCTTTTTGCCTTCTTTCACATTGAAGCACGACTGAACCTAAAACACGCTTGGAATCCTGCAAGCGCAGACTCCGCCGTTCTCGGTGAGCTAACCGAATATATGCATAGTCTACACTTCTCTGAATCCTACTTCGTTCAATATGGGAAGGCTCCCATGCTGAATCGAGATTTCAGGCGATATTTCAAATATGAGTGTTATTGTAGGGTTTCCACGGACGTATCTCGGAGAGAAGAATCGAGATTTGCTCTTACGGGTCACGTTTCGATTGGAGGAAGTTGTGATAAGTATGCCGCGGAAGATTGACAAAAAAATCGCAGCTGTTATAGCTGCGGCAGCAGTAGCCATCGGTGGAGCAGGCGGATATCTCCTATTGAACCCTGAGCCAAGTGATGGAGAACATCTTTTTTCCATAGCTAGTTGGAACTTGGAAATATTCGGACCCACCAAAGGGGGTAATGAACCTCTGCTGGACTACTACTCAGACAAACTGGATGAATATGATCTGTTTATCGTTCAGGAAATAAGGGATATCGCCGGAGAGGCGATAGTGAATCTCGCTGATAGACTCCCTGAATATGAGTATATACTCAGCCAAAGAGCGGGTAGATCCAATAACAAAGAACAAATTGCAGTATTCTACAATGACAGAGCCACGCTAGACAGTCAATACGATTGGACCGACGAAATGCAAGATGAGTTTGAGAGACCGCCTTTTCGAGCGACCTTTACGGTGGAGAGTTGGACATTCACTCTATACACTATTCATGTAAAACCAGATGATGCGCCAAATGAACTATCATACCTTGAGGACGTGGTTGGAGAGCCTGAAGGCGATACAATCATATTGGGGGATTTGAACGCGGACGGCTCCTATTACGATGAGGATAACATAGAGCACTTCATTGACTGGCAGTGGGTAATCACCAATGACATGGATACGACTGAAGCTGCCAGTGACAATACCTATGATCGTATCATCATCAATGATGCTGTTGAGAATAACTTTGTCCAGGCCGGAGTTATGGATGATGTAGAACCAGAGCAGAGCAATCATTATCTCGTGTATGGAGTATTCGATCCAGACGAATCTTCTGAGGAACCTCCCGAAGAACCTACAGGAGAACACCTATTGGTCAATGAATTCGAGCAGAATCCCGAGGGCACAGATAGTGGTAACGAATGGGTGGAGCTTTTCAACCCCACGGATGGTTCTGTAGATCTAACTGGTTGGAGCCTAAGGAACAACGATGGTGACATTCATTCTCTGTCCGGATCCATAGATCCAAACGGGTACGAAGTCATAACATTCAGTGGTGGATGGTTGGACAATTCAGATGAAAGAGTCATTCTTTTGAACCCATCTTCTCAAGAAACAGATGTCACACCCATTGAGGGAGATAGTTCAAATGATGGTCGTTCATGGCAGAGAGTTCCCAACGGCACAGATACCGATTCAGAGAGCGATTGGTCCTTCCAATTGAACACCCAAGGGACTACTAACTGAGTGACTCGGAGGTAATCTTATGGCCAAGGGAAAACGAGAATCATGGGCAGCTGGTGTAGTCTGCCAGGGTGGATATAATTGCATCTTCAGCACAAAATACTCTATTGTGCTCGAATGTTCAGAAAAGATAGGATGTGAGGGGGAATGATACAACCCAAGGTATCCAGGAGGATATACGACCGAGCAATGGCGTCGAACACACAATTTGACGAGGTTTCTCCAGACCAGGTAAAGGAGCAAGGCATGTTGGGTCTGAGTCATCTCAGCCTTGATGGCGGTGTAGGTGTTGATGGCGTTCGAGATGTAATCGTGCGTCGGGTCTTTGATG
The DNA here is from genome assembly GCA_030593165.1 of Candidatus Thorarchaeota archaeon. Classification (GTDB taxonomy): domain Archaea; phylum Asgardarchaeota; class Thorarchaeia; order Thorarchaeales; family Thorarchaeaceae; genus JAJRWI01. The sequence continues at coordinate 1,752 of JAUVHR010000050.1, read as the reverse complement.
AGCATACAAAACTAGAAAAGAGAAAGACCGTTCTCAAATCTAGTTTAGAAAATCTGAAGGAGGCTAACCGTTTAGAGCTTCGCCATGCAAGAAGAGAGGGGATCATAGTATTAGGGACTGCCATCATAACAGGAGTGTGCACGGCAGGGGCTATCACGTTGTCTAATGCTCTTGGTGCATTGACTACCTTAACCGCCGGCGGCTCGGGAACCAGCATTCTGTATTATTCCAGCGAAACATTGAGATCCTACAGTTCGCTTAAGACTGAATTGGAACAGAAGGGCATTCATTTGAAGGACCGGATAGAAAGATGCAAAAAAGAGGTAAGCCCCAATGAAGAGGAGGATACCCTTGAAAAAGTAGAGGCAGACATTAATCAGCTCTACAAAGATCTCTACAGTGGAGGGCAGGGTTAATATGAAGAATCCCAACACGTCGCTTGGAACGCGACCAGATTGATTCCAATGCAATGCCAGGAACAATTCACTGGAGGAGGACCACGAAGTAGTAGAAGTCGCGTCTCGATTCGATATCCCACTGACAGATAATAGTCTACACTTCTCTGAATCCTACTTCGTTTAAACTCCAAAAGAGGGAAGAATAAGCGGGGTGCTACCTCTTCACTGCCGCGTCGGCGAGGGACGCAGAGAGTTCTGTAGAAGAGAACCTGACAATCTCCTAAGACAGGATTTCGATCACTCAGAGTTCGAGGAGTTCTATCCGGAATTATGAGGGGGCGAAGCGTCTACCGGCATTGGGATGGGGGTTTCTGCTTCATGATTACTGGAGCCGCAGGAGCCGGTAAAGAAGGAAAGCGACATCACACAGATGTTCTGGAGAGAATGGAAATCGTCGGTGGAGCGCCAAAACAGACTTGTCCTCCGCTCATGCATGTGCGTAAAACCTCTCTCATATCAAGGACAATCACATTGGGAAGGACCAAGTGACCTGCATCATCTCTGAAGATTTCTCCGAATACTTTTTCGAGCTGTTTTGAAATCCTGACCAGTTTCTTGTCGTCCATTATGGAAGATACGTTGAAATAGCCCACACCTCCACGCCAAACCACCCTACTCGGAGGAATACTCTTGATGAACTCCACTACCCAGGGCGTGTTTCCGTACGGGAAGTTCTTCCCGAGACCATAGCTCTTGTCTTTCTTTTGCCCAAGAATATCATAGTGAAGCAGATGGTCTCTCAGATGCTCTGCAAACGTTTTGTTTTTCATTCCCGCCTTGCTTCGCAGCTCCGTGCGTGTTATCCCCTTTTTGGGGTACTCTTCTCCATAGTATTCATCAAGTCTCTTTTCTATATGGTCCTCGACTAAATATGCTCTGAGAATCCCAAAATATTTGAGTCGGTCCGAACTCTCCCTGACTACTTTCTCAATACTCACATCTTCTTTCCCAAAGTCCTCGCAAATCTCCAGCATGCCCGCCAGAATCCTCCTACACGGTGGGCAATTGATCCTAACGTCGTAGAACGACATTTCTGGCTCTTTCCGATTCGCTTCAACTCGATCCTCTCTCTTCATTCTGGCCAAACCTCCTTCCAGAGGGGTTCCCAAATGGGAACGGAAGTAAAAGAAGCTTCTCTCCGATTTGTAAATCATGGGCATTGGAGATATTGAGGAAAAAGGCCCCCAGTATTTGAGCGAGCTTGCAGGCAATCGGGACTATTATGCGTCCAAGTTGGGAGGGAGAATGGCCTCCGACTTCAAAGAAGCATCCTGGAAGCACACGATAGCGCTGG
>JAUVHR010000005.1 GCA_030593165.1 Candidatus Thorarchaeota archaeon | reverse complement strand
GGATTAATCTAATCCCCGGGGGTATCTGTCCAGCACCACCAGAGTGTCTGATACTTATTGAAGCTGTAGTACCGATTAGAATGAAGCAGAGCAAGAACGCTCTGAAACGGATTAGGAAACAACTCCATGAAAAGAGAATCGTCTACTATGGAACATCTGTCACATTATCTAAACTGACTACTGACTTCATCTCCGGTCGAAGATTGCTTTCTTGACACCAAGCCACACTGCAAAATCGTTTCGAGATTTCGGGAATCTCTCAATAATCCTATCAATAGTATCTACGTGAGTACGATGAACTCTTGCCTTGCTTACACCTGCAACACTGGATAGTTTCGCCAGAAGATCACTTCTCTTATCGCGTTTCCTATTACCCTTCCATACAAGAAGCGGCCATGAGGGTGCAGAATATCCAACATCCCTGAAAGGACTCTTGGATCTACTGGTTGCCACTCCCACAGAGAGAAAATCATAAGCATAAGCGAGCAGCTTCCAATTTTGTTCTCTAAAGATTCTTCCAAGTGTAAGGTCCGCAAGAGATAGCGCTTCAAACCCTGCTCTCAGCTCTACAGGGTGTACTAGGTGTAGATGAAGATTCTCCTCAAGCCACAGTAGTAGTTGATCGTGGTCCAAGTCAAACTCATCAATAACACGTCTGGCGGTTCTTGTATTGGTGGTCATCGTCAGACGCCGAATTGCCCTTCTAATTCCGAGTTTCACATCTCTCGTAGCAAGTTCCATGGGTACTTCGCGAATACCTGTCTTGAGATGCGTTTCGAGATCAGACACTGCAGCACGAAGGTCACCCCCAGAGTTCTCTACAATCTCTAAGAGTTCATGATCCGTAATACTACTAGATTGATGAACCACTATTCTTCTAAGAACAATCAAAACGTCCTCTGGTTCAATAGGACCAAAGGAAAACACTTGACAGATTTTCAGCAGGTCTTTCAGACGAGGACTTTCTGGGTCATTTGCGGTCATGACTATTGGATGAAGTGTTTCCGCAATCACTTTGAGAATGGCACCAATACCACCTCTATCCCCAACTCCAGAGAGTCCGTCCACTTCGTCAAGAAGTACGATTCGCATCCGGCCATCTATTGTCTGTTGAGTGGCTGCTCTCCATACCTGTGTTTCAATAGCCGCCTTGTTACGCTTATCACTTGCATTGAACTCAACAAGTTCCACGTCCAAATCTTTGGCGAGAGCTATCACAGTAGCAGTCTTCCCGACACCCGGTGGACCAACAAGCAATGCACTGCGCTTGATAGGAAGATTATTCTTCCATGATAGTATCCATGCTCTGATACCAGCAATCGCATCCTGATTTCCCACAATCTCCCTAAGGGTCAAAGGCCTGTACTGTTCTGGCCATGGAAGATTATGACTATTCATACTACTGCCCCTACTCAGGTCTAAAGTTCGCAAGAAGTGCTGCCAATTGCACTTCTCCACTAGCGCCTTCTGATATTCGAAACTCTGCTTCTGCTGTTCTTTCGAGAATGTTCATCATCTGTTGACCTGTCATCTCAATATTCAGTATCTCTCTATGCATTTGCCTAACAAGATCTACTGGCGATACACCTTGCTGGTATACAAGCTCGTCCAGTATCTTCAAAGACACATCATACTTTCCTTCTCTGGCAGAGGAAATCATCTTTCGGATTCTCTCAGGATCCGCAAGCCCCGATATCGCAAAGATGATTTCAGAGGTTATCTTCTCACCTGTAGATGAAGCTGCCTGAAGTAAGTTTATGGCCGCTCTCATATCTCCCCGAGCCAAGTAAAGAATACTCTCTAGTCCTTTCGACTGAAGTGTGACCATTTCCATTTTTGCAATGTATTCAATCCGGCTGGCTATTGCATCATCTCCAAGTCTTGAAAACTTGAATACCGCACATCTTGACTGAATTGGCGGGATTATCCTACTAGAGTAGTTACAGATTAGAATCATCCTGCAAGAAACAGCGTAAGATTCCATCGTCCGTCGCAAAGCATGCTGTGCATCTCCGGTGAGGTGGTCTGCTTCGTCAAGGACTAGTATCTTGAATGGCGCATCACCTGAAGGCATCACACGGGCGAAGTTCTTAATCTGATTCCGGACGACATCAATACCTCTCTCATCACTTGCATTGAGCTCCATAAAATTGCGGTCAAACGAGTCACCGAAAAGATCTCTTGCTAGTGCCATTGCTGCTGTAGTTTTACTAGTTCCAGGTGGTCCAGCAAAAAGGCAATGGGGCAATGTCTTATTCTTAACAAACTTGACCAGTTTCTCAATCACTGAGTCTTGTCCAACTATTCCACTCAGAGTCTGTGGCCTGTACTTCTCAGTCCAGAGGTCAATGTCCATTCGATTATCCCATCCATAGTAGATTAAGATACAGAAGCCTTTGTCTAGAGGGTACCATACAACTTCTCTTCAACCTTAAAAGATTCTCTGGCAGAGAAACATGTCCTAATGTACACTTTGCATCTTAAGGTATGTTTGACTGACAAGTTACAATGAACGGTAAACTATGCCTTTATCAGACTGCATAGTACATCAAATGATGTGTACAAGAATGAAGTTCCAAGTCAGTTCAGATGAGGCGATTGAACGAACCACAATAGGATTCTTAAATGAAACACGAACCTGTGAGTTCAAGAGGGACCTGCCCGCACTAAATGTAGGAGGGCAGATACTCGGGCCGTTCAAGACTGGTGATAGTGTGACACTACCCAATTGGGCAATCGAGAAGCTTTCTGAGAGGGATTATGTTCAAGTCCATATACAAAATGCCTATGATTCAACTCGTAATGTAGACATACTACACAACCGCGAGCAGAAACAGAAACACAGCGCACTAGAAGATTTTCCACCGTTCTTCTATGTGGCTGTCAACAGGAAAATTGCACGATTACAACGCGATAAAACATCACTGGACCCAGTGTCCGTTGATGATATTGAGAGGTTGGATAGTCGACTCAAATCATTGATAGAAATGCGTCAACCTAAAATCATGCGCGCAGCTGTTTCGCGGTCCTGTTTCAAATGGCAATCTCACATGACTAACGAAGAAAAATGGTTATGTAACAGGCTCTCCGAAATACTCCTGCAATGGCATACGAAAATTACAGAATAGATTGATGCCATACAGGGGCTTAAATATGTCAGACCCCGATTACTAGTCGGGCAAGATGATTTTTGTCACTTGCCTACTTAGGGAGCAGGCTTCGAGGCACACGTCGATGACAGACATTCAAGAGATGACAGACAGATTCACCGATTTTCTGCGCAACTACAAGGATGAACATGGAAATCTAACGTATCTTATGAAAATTCGCCAACTTTCACTGAATGAGGAAAGGTCATTATCAGTCGATTTTAAGGACTTGTCTAGCTATGACAATCAATTTACTACTGATGCTACAAATGAACCTAGCACCCTACTAGAGGCTGCCAGATTAGCGTTCTTGGCCATCCTAAGAAATGAGGACCCTGACTATGTGGAGTCACTACAGAAGCGGACTTCAGAGCTTCTAGTACGCATTATCAACTATGTGGAACAGCATGTTCCTCTCAGAGCAATAAGATCCATTCACATAGGGAAATTGATCCAGATTGGTGGTATATTGATGCGTGCAAGTGAGGTCAAACCACTTCTGGAAGTTGGGGCATTCCAATGTAAGGAATGCAAGACTCTCATAGTAGTGCAACAAGAAGATGGTCAATATACACTACCAAACTCCTGTACCAATGAAAATTGTTCCTACTATGAGAAACAACGTCCACCAGTAAGACTAGTTCCCGAGGAGTCACATTTTATCGACTGGCAGAAGGTTCGGATTCAGGAATCCCCAGAAGAGCTTCCGCCCGGACAGATGCCGCGTTCGGTAGATGTAACATTTCGTGGAGACATTGTCGATACATCACGACCGGGTGACTTAGTCAAGGTCACTGGGATTCTACAGACAACCCCCGATTTCAGTCGTCGTGGCGCAAAGCTTGCTACGTTTAACGTATTTATAGATGCAAATGGTGTGGAGGTTGCAGAGAAAGAGTATGAACAACTGGAGATAACTGACCAAGAAAAGAAAGAGATTTTGGAGCTTGCAGAAGACCCCTATGTCCATGAAAGAATCTTTGCTTCGATTGCCCCCTCAATTCAGGGACACGAGCTCATCAAGGAATCAATTGCACTTCTCGTTTTTGGTGGAGTTGGAAAAACACTACCTGGAGGCACCCGCCTGAGAGGCCGTTCAAACATCCTGATAGTTGGAGATCCTGGAACAGGTAAGAGTCAGATTCTGAAGTTCGTTGCCCAACTAGCATCGCGCGGTCTTTACACCTCCGGAAAAGGAACTACAGCTGCAGGTCTCACAGCTGCAGTAGTTCATGATACTGACACTGGAGCAATGACCCTAGAAGCAGGAGCGCTAGTACTTGCTGATCAGGGAATTGCATGCATAGACGAGTTCGATAAGATGGATCCAAATGATCGAACTGCAATTCACGAGGCTATGGAACAACACACCATTAGCATAGCAAAGGCTGGGATTGTAGCAACATTGAATGCTCGAACATCAATATTGGCTGCATCAAACCCTTCTCTGGGACGCTATGAATCCTCACTTTCAGTCCAAGACAACATTAAGTTACCATTCACAATATTATCCAGATTTGACCTAATCTGGATACTCATCGATACTATCGAAGCAACAAGAGACCGCGAACTTGCACAATTCATTCTTGGCATGCATCAACATCAACAGACACCGACATCAACAAAAGTCGAAGTGATACCAGCCGCGTTTTTGAAGAAGTATATCGGGTATGCAAATCGTTATGTCATTCCACAACTAACAGCAGAAGCAGCTGAAGTCATCGAGAACTTCTATGTAGATCTAAGAAAGACTGCGGAGGGTGGAGCCGCACCAATTCCAATTACAGCTCGCCAGCTGGAGTCGCTAGTACGTCTTTCAGAAGCTAGGGCTAAAATGGCACTTCGACCGAAGGTCAACAAGGAGGATGCTCAAGCATCTGTACGTCTCATGGAAGAATCCCTGAGAATGGTCGCACTGGATAGAATTACAGGAAAAATCGACATCGATCAAGTAGTGTCGAAGATGAGTGCAGCACAACGTAGCTTATCTGACAAGGTCATTTCATCTATGAAAAGTCTAGAAGATGATGGCACCTCAGTCGTGGATGAGGAAGTTCTCATCAAACGTGTCACAGAGATGGGTGTGAGCCGTGAGGCTGCAGAGGCTGTAATACGAAAACTGGTTACAGAGGGTATCCTCTTCAATCCACAAGATGGCAAGGTAAAACGGGCCTAGGTCTTGAAACATCCTAGAGTGGGATTTACCGTGACACAGCTCAAAGAAATCACCATCAACCAGAAAGTAATCGATTTTCTGCAGTCTATAGGAATAACCGAGCTGTTTCCGACCCAGAAAGAAGCATTCGATACAGGTGTCCTTGATGGGAGGAACCTTGTATTAGCTGTTCCAACAAGTTCAGGAAAGACACTAGTTGCAGAGATTTGCATGCTCAAGAGTATTCTCAGCGGAAGAGGAACAGCACTATATCTTGTTCCTCTGAAATCTCTTGCCCACGAAAAATACACCGAGTTCAAGAAATATGAAAGTTTGGGAATCACAACAACAATGTCTGTGGGTGACTATGATTCCCCTGGTAAGAATCTGAGAGATGCAGACATAGTAGTAGTCACCACAGAACGTGCAGATTCTCTTATCCGTCACAAGGTCGATTGGATTGATCAAATCGGGGTTATCGTAGCTGACGAGGTCCACCTAGTAAACGATCCTTCAAGAGGTCCAACTCTCGAAATGGTACTTGCCAAGCTAATCCAAGCTATCCCAAATGTACAAGTTATTGCGCTAAGTGCTACGATTTCCAATGCAGATGTAATCGCAGATTGGCTAAACGCTGAACTGGTCAAGAGCAGTTGGAGACCTGTGCCACTCAATGAAGGAGTCTATCACAAAGCTAAGCTGACATTCACAGACAGGTCAACAAGGTCTATACGACGGACGAGAAAGGAAGAGATAGCAGACATAGTTTGTGACATTCTCGATGAGGATGGTCAAGTACTAATCTTTGTTTCAAGTCGTCGTTCTACAGTTTCTGTTGCCAAGAAGGTGGCTCAATTCATTCGTCCATATCTCACTGAAAAGGAACTTAGCAGCCTAAACACTATTGCCACTAGAATTGGCGGTGGACAGTCAGTTCCGGAAACATCCAAGACTCTTGCGAAACTTATGACTATGGGTGCAGCATTCCATCATGCTGGCCTATCAAACCTTGAACGAACAGCTGTTGAAGACTGTTTCAAGAAGAACCAGCTGAAACTTATTGTTGCCACCCCAACTCTTGCAGCAGGTGTCAATCTGCCAGCCCGAAGAGTGATTATCCGCGACTATCGTAGATTCGAACAGGGCAGGGGTAATTATCCAATCCCAGTTCTTGAGTATAAACAGATGGCTGGTCGTGCTGGTCGACCGAAATATGACAAATATGGTGAGGCCGTTTTAATCGCACGAACTGAACAGGAGTTGGATTTTCTCGTTGATCATTACATTCTCTCAGAACCCGAAGAAATCACCTCAAAGCTAGCGTCACCTAGAGCAATACGCTCCCATCTACTCGCAGCGATAGCAAGTGATTTGACCAGTAATCGAGAGGAAATTGACAAGCTGATTGATGGCACATTCTTCTCCCATCAATATGATACAATTGAAATTGAAGACCATATATCGTCAACCCTAACCTTCCTTGAAACCGGTGAACTAATAAAATCAGACTCAGGCGAATTTGCTGCCACACCTCTTGGACAGAGAACATCACGTCTATACATCAACCCCGAAACAGCGCTGATGTTCCGTGATGTATTCACAGAATCCGAAAACCCCTCCATTCCATCTATCTTGCATCTCATATGCCATACACCTGATCAACCTGTAACCTACGTAACTCGTTCCGAGGTTGAGGATTTCGAGGCACTTCTAGATTCAGAACAAGAACACTTCTTGGTTGATTCACCTGATAGTTGGATTGATCCCGATGGCTACATGACTTTTCTCGGTGAAATCAAGACAGCACAAATGCTCTATGACTGGATTTCGGAACAAACTGAGAAAGATCTCACAGACAATTACCGAGTAGGAGTGGGTGACATCCATCGATACGTACAATCTGCCGAATGGTTACTCTATGCAGCATTCGAAATTACACGAATCATAGGAGCCGGACAGATACTTCCAGAACTGAGAAAACTTAGGTTACGGATGAAATATGGTGTTAAATCGGAGCTCCTTGAACTGGTTGGTCTTAGGGGAATTGGACGTGTTAGAGGACGGATGCTGTACAGCTATGGTTTAGAGAGTCTTTCTGATCTCTTTACAGTGAACATAATTGAACTGGCACGAATACCTACAATTGGCACCTCTCTCGCAAAATCAATCAAACAACAACTAGGTGTCGATATTGATGAAATAGATGACATTGGAATTGAATCACCCCAATCCGATGAATCATCTCCTGAGTCTTTTCAAATGTCACTTGATGACTTCGACAGCTAGAAGAATACACCTTCCAGATTCTCGCGTAAGAAACTCACCAACGACTCAGTGTATTCTATGGTCCGATTGTCTTCACCCTTAGTTTCCCCAAAATCAGTTACATCTGCTCCTGCCAATTCCTCAACTAGATTCTGGGATCCAGCACCTACCGCGGCCAAGTTATATCCACCTTCAAGGAAGAAAACGATTCTCTCATCCGATATACTAGAGGCCAATGAGTTGAGTTTCCTATTCATGCTTGCCAATCCATCATGGGTCAAACCTAGAGATGTCAAAGGATCTGAGAAATGGCTATCAAAACCTGCGGACACAAGTATGAATTCGGGTCTGAATGAATCAGCTATTGGTAAAATAATCTCATCATACACAATCCCAAAAGACACATCACCAGCACCAGGATACATCGCGAGATTGACATTGTACCCTTCCCCTTCTCCAGTTCCCAGCTCATCTGGAAACCCAGAGCCGGGGAAGAGTGTTCTACCATCTTGGTGAATGCCGACGTAGAGAACCTGATTAGTGGAGTAGAATGCGTTTTGGGTTCCATTCCCATGATGCGCGTCATAATCCACAATCATGACTCTCTCAAGCCCTCTATATTTGATTAGATGTCTTGCAGCAACCGCTATATTGTTTATGAAACAGAAACCAAATGCCCTTGAACGTTCTGCATGGTGTCCCGGGGGTCTACAAAGCACATATGCATTCTTTGTCAAGTTGTTAAGTACACGGTCGACTGCAGCAATTCCACCTCCTGCCGCAGTTAGGGCCGCCTTGTACGTATATTCATTTGATGCTGTATCCGGTGTGAAAAACCCGCCTCCAGCTTGACTCTTAACCCGTAGCTCCTCAAGATAATCCTGACTATGCAATGGTATAATCTCTCTAATATCCGCAGGCTTCGGTGAGAACAGACGGACCTTACCGGTTTCCATCAGTTCCGTATTCCTAATGTAATCAATTGCTGTTGTGAGTCGATCAGGCGCTTCTGGATGTCCAGGCGTCAAGATGTGTTGTGTGAAAACATCATGAAAAACCAAATCGGTAGGCATCAACGAGAAACCTCATCCCAAGGTTACGTTTCAGATACTTGTATTATTCGTTCACCCACAAGAGGAAACTTAGAACACGTGTTCCAATGAATATTCTGATGAGAAAATGATTTGTAACTGAGGTAACGTTTATTTTGTGTTCATGATTCATCAACATTAATGAAAATGGGTCGGTAGTCTAGCTTGGTATGATTCTTGCTTGGGGCGACTAAGAGTATCATATCTCAAGTCACAGAATGCAAGAGATCGGGAGTTCAACTCTCCCCCGGCCCACCATCTCTCTTAGAACTGCAAGTCACTCAGCCTTAATCTCCCATAGAGTTTCATATATTGGCCCCTTGGGAGTGAGAGTGCTTTTTTTCATCCTGATGCCCGAAACAATCATACTACCTACATCTTCATCATCTAGTATCTCAAGATTCTCAAACAGTTCTTGGCGGTTTCTCACAAAACGTACTCTTGCTATTGTAGCATGAGGAACAAACTTTTTCTTCTCTATAGGATATCCAAGTTCTTTCAACGCTTTATCAGTTTCACTCTTGAGTCTACACAACTCATCTCTGTTATCTGTCACACCAATCCAGATGATTCGGGGACGTTTGCTGTTTGGGAATGCACCTACTCCACTAATCCGAATTTCAAAGGGCGCAAATGATAATGTTTCAAGTGCGCTGTGAATCACATCTATCTCTGATACAGATGTGTCCCCAAAAAACCGCCAAGTGAAATGTATGTTCTCTCTCTCGACTAGTTTCATTTTGGCAACTGACTGATTCAATTTTGACTGGATATGAATAATACGGGAGAGTAACTTCTCATCATCAATATCCACACTCAGAAATACCCTAATGATTTTCGCCAGTATCATACACCTCTACCTTTCTAACTGTCCGACAGCACAATAATACATAACGATGGCCTTAAAGGAGATTCCAAGAACGACGTGATGGTGAACGGGGGACGACAAGACGAAAGGACTTGACTACCGTTTCCAGTGAGATAATTCTCCCAGTTCTGAAACGGATGAAAACAAGAATAACCGTAGATTATGCGGTGTAAGCAAAGATAACATAAAACATGAAGAGGTTCAGTCATAGTCACTCCGAAACGGTGCTGATGGAATATGAGATTAGTAATTATCGCTGGAATGCCTGGGGCTGGAAAGAGCATCATTGCTAATGCTTTTCGGGAGATGGACTTTCCAATCATAGTAATGGGTGATATCATTCGTGAAGAAACCCAAAAGCGTGGAATGGCTGCCACACCTGCTAATACGAAAAAAGTGATGCTTGAGCTCAGAGAACGTGACGGTCTAGGTGCTGTTGCCAAGTGCTGTCTCGAAGAACTTGAGAAGATTACATCAGACATTATCGTTATAGAAGGCTGTCGAAGTATTGCTGAGATAGATGTGTTTGATGATTACGCAACAGGTGTCACCATAGTCTGTGTTCACTCTTCACCCTCCATTAGATTTGCAAGACTTCAAAATCGGGGTCGTGATGATGATCCATTGGACTGGACTACTTTCAGAGAACGTGACTTGAGAGAGATTTCAGTAGGTCTCGGAGGAGTCATTGCTCTGGCCGATTGGATGTTGATTAACGAAGGTTCTGTCGATGAAATCCTCACAGAGTCAAGAGAACTTGCTAAGAGGCTTACGTAACATGGAGATTACCGTACAATGCCCGGTGTATCCCACAGAAGACCAACAACGTGTAGAAGTTTCTCTTAGACACTTCTTCCCCGAATCAGTTATCCAGACTAAACATCAAGATGCGATGGTTATCCTTTCTATTACTTCAGATAGACAAAGCTCGTTGAGTTGGCTTAGAAACCAAATCCATTCTATCAGGATAATCGATGCAGTTCATTCGGGCCTCATTTCAAGGTGGGATGGAGAGAGAGCATACATCCAACTAGACAAACAGGCCGCATACCAAGGAAAGATTAGACTTCTTGACTCGGATGATTACGCCCCACCCCTTGGAAGCATCCAAGTCACCATCAAGCTCAAATCAAATGCGGACTTCGAGGATTTTCTCTCTTGGTTCACTCCACGTACAAAAGAAGGGCGGATTATTGAGGGCTAAATCCTTGCAGTAACAATCTCGCGAACAAGTCCACTGTGCACCCGGATTCTAAGATGTTTTTCCAGTTTCAAACCTGCATCATGAATCATATCCGGCAGGTCCATTTGAGCACTACCACATACACACAAGGTACCACCATTTACAAGAATGTGATGTAACTGCGTTAGAAGTGATGCAACAAGAGTGCGTGATTCAGAACCTCTTGTTGAGCTTGTTCTCCCATACGGTGGATCAGTGACTATATGATCACATTCATGTATGGGCAAGCATCGCACATCTCCCTGGACAAGTGAAAAGTCTGTGCCCACAATACTTTCGAGATTCTGCCTTGCTCCTGCCAGAAAGCGCCAACTCAGATCCATACCTATTGGTCTAGCACCAATTGTAGCAACCTCACATAGAATACCTCCTCCTCCACAGAACGGGTCAAGAACATTCTTCCCCGGCAATACACCTGCAAGGTTGCACATTACTCTAGCAAGCTCTGCATTCATCATTGAAGGATGAAACCACTTCTTCTTACTTGGTTTCCGTTCCCTGATTCTTCTACGCAACCAAGATTGCATCGATTTACAGACAAGAATGCATTCAAACATCACTATCACAATCACCCTAACATCGGGTTTCTCCAAGTCCACACGGGCTCCTGTCACTCGTCTGATTCTTGCACCCATTTGTGATGGAATCTCTCTGAGAACCCGACTATCCACTTCATTCGATAATGAGATCGTCCTGACTGCAAAGGTTTCACTTGGTCCAACTATCTGCATCAACTGCATGTCAGAAATCATAGATAAGCCTTCAATAGACTCCGCTTCGAAAATAATGGTGCCTGCTTCTCTTAACAGGGCCGCTCTCGAAACTAAGAACGAAGTCGGATTAACCATGGATGCGTAAATTGCAAGCTGCTGGGACCAAGCGACTTGTATCTGAGGACAGCACAAATCAAGTAGGGTTTCGATTTCTGCCCTTGCAAGAAGTGGATATTCACCTGAAATGAGGACAAAATATCTATTCAACTATCCTTTCTTCTCCAATCTGTTTTACTAAATCAAGTGCTTCTAAGGTGTAGAAACTAGAGTTCGCCGTATATATTATCCCCACCTGAGAAGATTCGCTGAAGTTCCCCATACAACGGTTCGATTCCAGTCATCTGTTTTGCAGAAACAGGTATCACAGATGTGACACCACCCAAATCGTCAAGCATTCTTAGAGCCGAGATGGAATACTCTCTCACTAGACCCGCAGCCGAGCTGTCTAGAGCCTCCTCCAAAAGGTATGATTCCTCACCCCACTGAACTATCTGCTCTACTTCATCCTCTGTCAGAATGTCCTGTTTGCTTAGAATGTATAGCTGCGGCAGACCGAATCGAATGTTGATGGAAAATCCCAGTAACATTGATGCTACATATCCGGCTGGGGTCCGCGAGATATTGGAGTCCAGAAGATACAATGAGAGCGCAACATCTTTTCCTGTTAGACTAGAAACTATTAGTGGTCCCGAATTTCTGTATGCAAACAGTTCCATCTGTCCTGGACAGTCGACCAATACGTAGTCCCTACCTAAATCTACAACCTCACCCTTCAAATCATCAATATGACTTATCGCCATATCTAATGACGCCACGAGCGCCCCATTGGGTCCTAGACCAAACTTCTCCATGATTTCTCCATAGTTAACATACTCTCGGATGTCAACATCACTAGTATATGGAGGAGTTTCCACTCCTGGGTCCAGATTCACCACAGTCGTACTCAACTCTGAACCGTTGAGCCAATTCTCAAGGGATGCCGTCAAAAGTGACTTTCCTGAACCAGCTGTACCAACAAGAAACACCCAGAACATCAAATCATCCAGAATGAGCCACAGCAATTTCTCCTTTAGGTCCTTTGGTATCATCCTTTTTCAATTGCAGGAAATACACAACATCGACAGTCAACGAAATTCATATCGGCAACAAATCTTATCAGCGTTATCCGCCGAGTTCACTTATGGATCAAAGCATATCACTTCAAAGGCTTGCCGAAACAATGGCTGGTGAAATTTGTCTTGCTGAAAATGATCCAGGTGCTATCATGAAGCGATGGCGCGAGAGATTTCAAATTTCGCAGAAAGATCTGGCAAGATATCTTAAAGTTTCCCCCTCAGTCATAAGTGACTACGAGAGTGGTAGACGAAAATCACCTCGTGTAGAAACGATTAAGCGATTCGTTAAGGGACTGATTGAACTGGATGCCGCCACAGGTGGCAGGGTCGCAATTTCACTTGAGAAGCTCATCTCACCAGAAATCACTTCTGATGCCATACTTGACAGTCGAGAGTTTGAAGTCCCTGTTACTGCCACCCTACTTGTAGAACACCTTGAATGTAAGACTCTCACACATAGAAGTTTGCTATCACGTGATATCTATGGATACACAGTACTAGATAGTGTTAAGGCCATTGTTTCCCTCACTCCTCAGCAGCTTCTTCGTCTGTACGGCGGCACCACTCAAAGAGCAGCAGTTCTTACTAATGTCACGTCTGGACGTTCTCCTATGGTAGCAATCAAGGCAAGTCAAATTGGCACATCAGCTGCAGTAAAACCTGCAGTAGTAATCCTTCAGGGCGTAAAGGACCTTGACCCACTTGCTATCAAGATTGCTAACAATATTCATTTACCACTATGTGTTTCAGAGTTGGAGAGCGAAGAGGCTCTCATACGTGCAATAAGGGCATTCGAACCTCAAGTATAGTACTATCGGAGTGTTATCAGATGCAATACACTATGGAAATAAATGATCCCGTTCATGGATTTATTGGTCTGACAGAGATCGAGTCCAAGATAATCGATTCTGAGCCGTACCAACGGCTTCGACGAATAAAGCAGCTCTCTGGTGGGCATTTTGTCTATCCTACTGCAGAACATACACGATTTGGTCATTGTATTGGCGCGCTTTTTCTTGCGGGACTCATAGGGAAGCGATTGCTTAGTAAGATTGGTCTAAAAGAGGACGCTCTACAAGAAATTAGACTCGCCGCACTTCTGCATGACATCGGACATGGACCTTTTAGTCACGTATATGAAGAAATTCTGGTCGAGAAGAGGGGAATGAACCACGAAGATGTCACAGAGTGGATAATCCGCAAAAGCGAACTTGGCGAGCTTCTAGAGGATGGTAGTATATCGAAGGATCGAATTGCCAACCTTGTCAGAGGCCGGAGAAAGGCCAAAACTGATGCGGTTTGTAGTGGTATCGTTGCTGGACAGGTAGATGCGGATAAAATGGACTACCTAATTCGTGATTCGTTCTATTGTGGAGTCAACTATGGTTTGGTGGATATCCATCGTTTAATCAGCAGCCTAGAGGTTTCAAGAGATTTTGAGATGGAGTTCGATTTGGCAGCAAGAGGCGCATTAGAATCGTTCCTTGTAGCTAGATACGAGATGTTTCTTAATGTCTACTATCACAAGACAGTCAGAAGTGTTGAGGTCATGCTGGTCAAGTTGATGACGGCAGCTGATGAAGCACTAGGCCTGACAACCTTCTCCGAACCTGAAGAGTTTCTCGCTTTGGATGACAACTCACTGATTTCGAGAATCAGACGAATGGATCCCACCGAGTCAAATGAGGCAAAAGAAGCTCTTAACATGGTTCAACTTCTAGATTCTCGGAAGCTCTACAAGTCTGCTTTTGAGAAAGTGCTCCATACGGAAGACCGCTTTGTATCCAAGATTCTAACAAAACAGAAAGTACGGCAGAGCATAGAAGAGGAGATTGCTGCAAAGGCCAATGTTCCAGCAGAGGATGTAATGGTTGATGTTCCCACTCTTCCATCGGTTCCCTATAACCCATATCAACATAATCCCATGGAGATTCGTGTATTCGAAATGATAGACGGGAAGAAAGTACCCCGCAACCTATCATACTACTCAAATATTGCCGAAACGATGAAGGTCTACTTTGACGTTATCCGTGTATATACTTTCGAACAACATAGAAGGAAGGTTGGTCGAGCTGCACGAGAGATATTCCAAGAGGTTCCTGATGCTGCTTTAATACACATGTAAGCTATCTCAGTCTAACCTAGGACAGGTACAAGACTGTGTGGTGGTTAAATAGCCAACTCGGGGATTGTTAATTGAACTCAAACTGGGGTTGGCGATGTGACAGAAGACCTCCATGATACACTACAAAACATCAAGATGATTACAGGGGTGGAGAATGTAATCCTAGTCCAGAAAGATGGACTGCCTGTTGCCAGTGCTGGTGTCTGGTTCAGTAAGGATGAGGTCTTTGCAGTCGCTTCAGCTACTTGTGCAATATTCGGTGTTGCTCGACTGATACATGGCACCTTCAAGTTTCTCTTGATGGAATCTAATACATCAAAGGTCTTTCTTGCATCACTCCCCAATGATCCCAGTTACTTCCTTGCTATCACCACAGCCCCGCGAGTCAATCTAGCCGCCCTTTTCATAGAAATGAAGGATAATCTCTCAAGGATATCATTTCTTCTGAGGCAGCACATAGATGGAAGACTGCCTCCTCTACGCTCTTATAGTCATGATGAAACCCAAAGAGTACTGAGTGGCTTCACAGTTTCAGATGGCGAGGAAAATCACTATACACTTACTCGATCATTAATATCACTTGACCGTTCTCAATCATTGACTCTTAGAACGCTTCTGAAGCAGATACATGACAGCATTCCAAGTATCGACTCGGTGTTTCTTGCTCTGAGTGGAGGTGTTAGAGTATCTCTAGAAGGGTTCACGAACGATAGACTAGCCGCCATGTCATTTGCTCTCCATGACTCCTCCGAGCGTGTTGTTAGAACACTTCGTAACAGTTCGCTCCAGACAGTTATGTGCGAAACAGAGAAGACACGGCATATTATTTACGCAGTACCAAATGGTGTCTTCAGTCTCTGGGTCGATAAAAATAGTCAAAAGCTTGGTCTGATGAGACTTCTTCTGAAACACTATATTGACGAGATTCGAAGAGTTCTCCATTCCGCATCAGTAACCAAACCCGCAGTTCCAAAGGACCTACAGGAGTTACTGCTTTCCGCGAGCTCTGAAGGTGGCCTCATTTTGGCGAGGAGAAAACCATGACATACTCGATTCTACAACTAATCGAATTGATGGACGATCAGTTCCCATTACTCCTTAATTCTGTACTTGGCAGACAGCCAATTCTTGTGACGGGAGAAGACATTGAGCTTGTGGAAGACATCACCGAGAGTGTGACTGTTCTCAGTTCACATAGACACAAGATTGTTTTCTGGAGGGATTTTACTGCTGAAAGTGAACTTCTCTCTGTCTGGGAGGAAGAAAAACACAACTACGAAGTTAGTCGAACAGTTGTCTGTTGCCTTTCTTCGAACTTAGGTCTAGCCCTAGAGAGAATCAACCATTTTTCGGGCTGGATAATTGCAGCCCCACTTGGACGCAAGGTTCTTGGAACAAACCTCAATATCCAGACACTTCAGGAAGTACTCACAAAGGTTCTGCAGTGCTCTCCAAATTGTGGAATCCTCAGAGTCACCTCACCATCAACAGTGACTTTCTCACTTGCAAAGGAATGTCAGAGCAGTCTTGATGTAGAGAAACGAATTGTTAGTAAGATACTCACTAGAAAGAGGCAGTCACTTGAGCGAATACGAAGACTACTACAGAAGTCGCTACGTGGTGTGAAAGTTCCTGACCATATCTTGAATGCCATACTAAAGCTTGACGATGAATCAGAGAAGATTACTCATGACATGTTTATTGAAGAGATAAGCAACTATGTACATGCAGCACGCAGGGCTGTTACTCTTCTATCAAGGATAAGACTTGCAAGAGAACTGGGGGCTTCAACCACACTCACTGAAAGGAATCTGTATGAGGCTGTTGGGTGGGAAGGGGGAAGTCTGCCAGAGCTAATATCCTTCATTAGAGCCGAATGGCATGAGGACTTCTCAGACTGTGTTAAAGGAGGAGCACTCTCAGGTCTGGGAGCTTGGGTAGATAGCATGTGGGGAACATAGGAGGAGTCGTAGATTGATAATCGACTATGGTAACCGAACAGTCAGCGTAAAAATAGTCTTCTTTGGACCCGCAATGGGCGGCAAAACAACCGCAATCAGGTGGCTATTCTCATCAATGGATATTGCAGACAAGTTAACTTCAATTGAAAATACTGTGGGCAGAACTATGTTTTGTGATTTTGGCACCATACCATTCCAGCTTTCTGACAGTTGGAGAATAAATGCCCATATCTGGTCCGCGACGGGACAGGACTTCTACCGATCAACCCGGGAAGTAGTTCTTGTTGGTACTGATGGTGTAATATTCATTGCAGACTCTCAAGAACACCTACTTGAAGAGAATAGAGCTAGCTGGAATGAACTGATGTCTGTAATCGCGGACGAAGAACGCTTTCTACCAGTTGTGGTGTGCCTAAACAAACAAGACCTTCCTAATACAGTTGGTGAAGACAAAATTAGAACATACCTTAGGATTCCCAATTCTATTCCTGTCTTCAAGAGCATCGCCTGCCAAGGATTCAATATCACGGAGGCATTTCAATTACTTTTTCAGGATGCAATGCGGGCGAGCATAGTAGCTCAATCGGTGTCTTGAGAACAATTCATTCTCGATTGGAGGAGTTAGATTTATACGAGCAGCGCGGCGGTGTCTTAACAGTCGTCGTGGCTATTCTACTTCAACTTATCACTCCTGAGGTTTAGCATATTGAAATCTAATCAAAATAGAACACGATTTGTATTCGTAACAGGGGGTGTCCTGTCAGGCATTGGGAAAGGAGTCACAACTGCCGCGATAGCGAAGATATTTCAGTTTCGTGGATACACCATCCGAATCATCAAAATCGACCCGTATCTGAATATTGACCCTGGCACTCTAAATCCAATTGAACATGGTGAGGTCTTTGTCACTGACCAAACATGGACATTCAGGCCTGTGGATGACTTCGAGTTCAAAATCTCTGAGATCGATCTCGACTTTGGTACTTATGAACGGTTCACGGATATCGATGCACACCCATCACAAAATATCACATCCGGTCAAATCTATATATCAGTGATAATGGAAGAACGAAAGGGGGGTTTTCTTGGACACACTGTACAGATAATACCCCACATCACAAATCGAATCAAGCAACGAATCTATGAGGTTGTCGAGAAGGAACCAAGACCAGATGTCCTCCTAGTGGAAATAGGTGGTACTGTGGGTGACATTGAAGCAATGCCATTTCTGGAGGCAGTACGACAACTAGCTAGAGAGGTTGACCGCGCACTTACTGCGTTTGTGCACGTAACTCTTGTTCCTTATATGCAATCAGTTGGAGAATTCAAAACAAAACCCACTCAGCACAGTGCCCGAACACTGCAAGGACTAGGTCTCCAACCAGACATAATCATCTGTCGTACCGAAACCGAGTTATCAACAGCAGCGAAAGAGAAGATAGCACTCTTCTGCAACATACCCAAAGAACAAGTCATATCCAACCCGGACATACCCCTGATTTACCAGCTCCCGCTATCCTTCGAGAATCAAGACCTTGGCACCATTTTGATTAAGCGACTAGAGATGAAAGACAAGGAACCTGAAATAGAATCTTGGCAGGAAACAGTACAATCATTCGAAAATATCTCTGAGGAAATTGTTATTGCTATGCCGGGCAAGTATACAACATTGAGCGACTCATACAAGAGCATCAATGAAGCACTGGGACATGCTGGGGCGGAATGTGGGGTACAAGTTAGAATTGAATGGGTCAAGACCGAAGAGCGTTGTGATAGAGAGTGCCTTCAAGAGGATCTCAATGAAGTTCATGGTATTCTTCTCACTCCCGGCTTTGGCGAGAGGGGAGTAGAGGGAATGATTTATGCAGCCGAGATCTCTCTGACCAAGAAAATACCCTTCTTGGGCATATGTTATGGTGGCCAGCTTGGAACAGTTGCATTTGCAAGGACTGTAATGAACTGGCAAGGGGCTCACACTACTGAGGTTGATTCCGACAGTCTATACCCTGTAATCGATTTGATGGACGACCAGAAGATGATAGAAGACAAAGGTGGCACGATGCGACTAGGTGCACAAGAGGTTAGAATCGTAGAAGGAACACGTCTTCATAGAATCTATGGTTCAAGCATAATAAGAGAGCGGTTCAGACACAGGTTTCATCTAATCGAACGCTACATCAACAGAATGGAAACGAAGGGGATGATTGTTTCTGCTTACGATACGACAGAGAAGATAATCAATGCAATAGAGCTGGTCAACCACCCATTCTGGATTGGTGTACAGTATCATCCTGAATTCACATCAAGACCAGGCAATGCTCATCCATTATACGTTGCCTTTCTAAGGGCGGCTATGGAACACAAGAAGGCGAGGGGCAAATAGTGGACAGACACCTTGACAAAATGCTATCCCTACTAGTTGAGGAGATAGAGAGAGTCGAGGTAACACGAACCCAATTCGGCGGGGTGATGAGTCGACTCAAAACTTCCATCAACCTTGGAAAATTCCCCTCGGTTGCCGCAAATCTTCTCGAAACAACTTTCTCAAAGAGAATTGTGCCAACAAGTCTATCCGGTCTCCGAATTGCTGGAGTGGATGGCGGCCTAGTACGAAGACAGTTCCGGTCGATGGACCTTATACTCACTCGTGGCATAGCAGTTGTGTTTCAATTCGGACCGAAAGCGGGTCCTACAGTTGATTTTTTCCCTGATGCCTTCCCAGAACCTGCTATACAACCTGTAATATCCCCATTATCCAGTATCGAACTCGACCAGCTAGCATCACTTGAACGAATCGCAACTGAGCTGAGAGTCACAATATCCGTACTGGACGAGTTTGAACCAGATATAATCCTCTTGGATGGAAGTCTATTTCACCATCCCCGAGACCGGCCCCCGCGCGGGTCAGAAGTGCATGAGAAGTTTCAAGAAACAATGGCACTGTATCGCCAGCTTTACAATACGACACAAAAGAAAAGGACCACACTGGTGGGTATTGTAAAGGATAGCCGTTCGACTAGAGTAGTCAACATTTTAGGTGAAATACTCCCGCATATAATTCGTGACCCCACGGCATTTGAGATGATGCAGGGTGTTGACTATCGGTGGCTATTGAAGATATCACGTGATTGTGACCTACTAAACACCTTCTTGGAGGAGGGTGAACGGACTTTCGCATTCAGGTATTCTTCGGAAATCTTACAGAGTCCCAACTCCTTAGCTGATAATCTTGCGGCATGGGCATCCTCAATCTGGGTGACTTACCTCAAGACTGCTCGCGACGACACTCCTCTTAGAATAGAAATCCTCGGCAGGAAAAACGATGATGAACCAATCAAACATCTCGACAAGACTCTATCTGCGATTCTGCCGATATCTTGCCAACATGCAGAGTATGGTCTTCCGACACCAATTGTAGAGGCTGACACAAGAGCACGAATCAGTAACACCGAAACTCGCCTAATCATGGATCGGCTACTAGCGTTGTCTGGTCTCACATACTCATCACTTGAAAAAAGGCGTTCAAGAAATCCATTTGGAGGCTAAAATAAATTGGAAACTATACGGCCAAGTAGACTGGGAACAGTGATTTGCACTGACCAAGGTCCTAGTGTAATGGAGTTTTCATTTGTGACCGAGGGTACTGGCAACGATGTCACAACTCGACGTGGTGAGTTCGTTTCAGTAGTTACAGATGAAGGTATAATCATCGCTCGCGTTCAAGACCTAATTCGCAGTAATCGTTACTACGAACATGCTGAGGCTGTCCGTGAATATCAGTCGAAAGGCGAACCACTAAGGTCCATTTTTCCAACAGACCGTTGGCAATACACCGTTGCAAAATCACGTGTACTTGGACTCTGGAAGAACGACAAGACAATTCGTCCATATTTCACGGTGTCACCCGGAGCCGTGGTACGCAGAGTCGATGAATCCATCCTATCTGCGTTTCTTAAACTTGACGAGAAGAATGGACTGAATCTAGGTCAGCTAGCCTATCACGACCTTTCATTCCAGCCAAACCTCGCACGACTTCTTTCAAAACATCTGGCAATTCTCGCGATGAGCGGCGCTGGCAAGTCTTACTTCGTTTCGGTTCTTCTTGAGGAAATTCTGTCACGACCAAAAGACCAGGGTCGATTGGGGGTTGTTGTAGTTGACGTTCATGGTGAATACAGCTACCTAAAAGATATCAACCCCTCAGAACTGGGACTTGAAGAAGATGCATTTGAGGTAGAGCATATCCGAGGATCACACTTCCAGATTGCAGTAGACACACTATCAGCAGATGCATTAGGCGCGCTCTCAGCAGACATGAGTTCCATTCAGCTTCGAGATTTGCGTCGCGTAATGATTGAGATGAAACAGAAATCAAAGAACGGATATACACTTACCGACATAATGGACACTGTACGACTTGATGAAACTATCAGTAAGAACACACGCGAAGCTCTTGTGGGATGGCTCATTAACCTAGAGAACACACATCTTTTTGGGAAGGAAGGCACCCCCAAAATTGAGAACATAGTCCGTCCTGGAAAGCTAACTCTGATTGATTTAAGCGGCTTCATCTCATTGAAGAAGAAACAAATTGTGGTTTCGAATTTGGCCAGTGAACTCCTGTATAAGCGAAGGCAAGGATTAATCCCGCCCTTTTTGTTTGTACTCGAAGAGGCACATCAGTTCTGTCCCGAGAGCAGACATGAAATAGCTCTTCCAAAGACCCGAATTGAAACTATTGCTCGAGAAGGTCGCAAGTTCTATGCGTTGTTATGTCTAGTTTCCCAGAGGCCTGTGAAGCTATCAACCACAGTTTTGAGTCAATGTAGCAATCAGGCAATCCTAAGATGCACAAATCCGTACGACTTGGATCATATCGGCAGAAGCAGTGAAGGCATTGACAGAGCATCTCTGGATATGATAACCACACTAGAAGTAGGCGAGGCACTTTTTGTTGGTGAGGCCGTATCGGTTCCCACCTTCGCCAAGATTCGTAGACGCAGAGTAGAGCCCTGTGATGGTACAGGAGGTCTATTAGAGGCAATCAAGAAGGCTGATAGGCAGAACTGAGGTCTCTGCCCACAATCCTGATAAGTCAAAACTATGAACTTGCTTCCGTGAACAGATCAATCAATTCTTTGGGGGCGTCAGCCTGACATCCGATGAGAACTTACATGAAATCAAACGTCTGATGGACCAGATGCAGTCTTCATTAGTGGAGATGTTCAATCAGCTTCGGGAGCTTAGACGACGGCTAGATCTTGCTGAAGGGAATATTCCTGTGGATACAGTGTCCAGAGTTGTGCCACTTTTCACTAGCGTATCAGAATCTGCTGACAAGTCACACCATACAACAATTGAAGAAATCGAATCTGCCAGAGGACATGTAAGACTACAATCCGATTCAGGACAGGTAGAGAGCACAACTGATTCAACTAGTATCTCACACACTGAAACCGAGGTTCTCGTTTCAAGTGTACAACCAGAAACATCACCGATTGAATCCACAGAAACAACCACTCCCAACCCTGTAACGGATTCACGGCCTACAAGTAGCATGGCCCGAGTCAGCAGGCTTCTTGATCCAATCTCTCGTGAGCTAGAAACTGGGGACGCTACCGCGGATGTAATTGCAGAGTATTTACAGACTGCAAAGGATGACTTAATCACCAAACAGAAGCCTAATGATAGAGTAGCCCACGATATGGATATCGTTCTCAACTTCTTGAGGGCCCGAGGAAAGCGGGGTATTCGTTCTGAGGAACGGGAGAATATTCTGAAGAGAATCAAGCGCTGGAAGGTCCATCTGAAATAGCCATCAAATCACACCAAAATCCCATACATGGATCAATAATGGTCTATTCTGGTAAAAAGTGCCTGAATGATGTAAAAAGAAGGTCAACTGCAAGCCCGCCCGAACTCGGGATGAGCTTGCACTTGAATTACTCCAAATCAATAATGATTCGCTTGACTTTCGTCCTAGAGATTTTCTTGAGACCGTGTTGACCGGGCTCGTAACGACACTCCAACAGATTGGATTCAAAGAGAATCTTAATCTGAGCACTGGCATTAGCTTCGGTCCCTTCAAGGTGTTTTGCTACTCGAGTAACGTCCATCTCTCCTTTTAGTAAAAGCTGCAATATCTTCAGTCGGGTGCCCGATGACAGGGCACGACCAACTTTCAGAATAGTATCGTCGTCGCTGATTGTAAGTGTTTCTGACAGTTGTTACACCTCGCTCAAGTGTGCGCTCGTTGTTCAAGCCTGTCTTTATTATACTTCCTGTTTGGGAATGTGTTGATTCCCCAACTCAACGCTTATAGCACGACTTAGAGAGTTTTGAATGAGACATGTGTCTATGGCCGATGTTACCGAGTTCATAATGGGATTTGATATTTTACCTTCTCATAGTCCACAATCTAGGAAAGCTCCCAAGTTCTCTTGTGTCATAATGAGAGATAGTGTTATTCTAAATGAATATCCAGAGATTAGTCGTCGTTCATTAATCGCTCTCGTGAATCAGATTCGCCCAAAATGGTTGTGTACTGACAACATATTCGAGATAGTCCCAGACAGCAAGTCTATCTTTCATTTTGTTGGTCGAATTCCGACTGAAACCAAATTGGTGCAAGTGACAGGTGTACCCCCTCGTCAAATTCCATTGAAGGCACTAGCTAGACGGCACAACATTAGAGTCCGTGGAAAACCTTCGCCGCTTGAATCCGCTATAATAGCTGCACAACTTGCATCTATGGGTGTAGGACACAGTGTCGAGTGTTTTAGTGCTCAGACAGAAATCAAAGTCACGCGTGGTCGAAAAATGGGGCGGGGCGGTCAGAGTGCTAACCGCTATCGTCGTAAGCTTCATTCACAGATACAACAGATGACTCGCCATATCGAAGGAGAGTTAAAGACAGCGGAGATTGACTTTGATATTGATATAAGAGCTTCAGATTTTGGATATGCAAGTTCGCGCATTGTTGCATACGCTCCGCTACCAGTCATACGTGGGCTGATAGAACCCAAACGTGGTGGAGATTTCAATATCTTAATCTCTCCAGTAAGGAAACGAGTCGAGTTCTTGCTTCTTGAACCGAAGCCTGTTCCAACGCAAATGCGTCCTAGATTCTTCATTCTGGGGGTTGATCCAGGTACCACGGCTGCCATCTGTCTTCTGTCGCTCAGTGGTCAGATACACCTATTGAAGAGCAGAAAAGGTCTGACAAGGGCTGATATCATAAGATTGGTCTACGAGCATGGCATCCCAGTGATAGTTGCTACTGATGTGCCCCAACCACCTCAACTAGTGGAAAAGATTGCAAGTTCAATCAATACAGAGATATTTGCTCCAAAACGTCCAATTCCTGTGGCAGACAAGCAGGAAATTGCACGAGAGTTCTCCGAAAAAACCCGAATACGCAATGCACATGAACGTGATGCACTAACTGCGGCTGTGTACGCTTACAGAAGCATTGAACCCAAACTTCGTCAGATTGATCGCAAAATACGCGATGAGCAGCTGGTCATCGACAGAACTCATCTCAAGGCCCTAGTCATAAAAGGCACTCCAATCAACGAGGCAATTGCAAGTCTTATGCAGGAAGACTTGGAGTGCGTAGAGGTTGAAACCGAAGCCATACCAGTTGAGGAACCCCTCACGCAAGAACGGTACGACGCACTTGAGAAGAAACGTATAGAATTAGAAACGGAACATCAGATTCTCTTGGAGAAGGCTGAAGACCTCAAGCGGATGATTGAGTACCTCGAGTTTCGTGAGAGTGAACTAGAAGAGAGTCTAGAGATAGTGAGTCGAGAAAACTACTGGAAGATTAAGCGTGATAGGGAACTTGCTAAGAAGGACACTGAGATAAGACGAAAGGACAAAGAAACGCACAAGCTCCACAAACAACTCAAAGCTCTGGAAGAGCGGTTAGATCTCCTACGAGGTGTGAAACGCCTAGAGATGCGTGGCGACATGCTAGCAGTTAAAACTGTGGAGAAGTTCACTCAGGAGAGTATCGAAGAGTACATACAAAAATTCTCAACACTGAAACGTGGTGATATTGTACTTTTCGAGGATGCATCTGGCGGTGGCCCTCACACTGCTATTCTATTAGTCGAACGCGAAATACGCGCGGTTCTAATCGATACACCCCTGTCACATCTCGCCGAAGAAGTCCTTGTAAAGGCATTAATTCCTGTCATCACTTCGGATAAGGTGGAGTTACAAAGAGTCGATGAGTTTGCGTTCATTAGTCGCAAGAAATTCCAAGTACATCTTCAGGCTTTCCTAAAAGAGGTCCGCGAAAAAGCGAGAAAGAAGGGGGAAGACCAATTAGTTGAAATTGTAGAGCGCTATCGGCGGGAGATTGAGCGATAAGTATACAACAAATTGCAGTTCTCAGTCTGGAATCTGAATCCAAAGTATATTGTTACCACGAATGAGCACCTCACCATACTTGGCCTTTGTCTGATCATCTTCGATTTCTTCAGCATCAGCCAATGTAAGGTTCATGTATACATCACATCTAGTGAGACGTCCTCGGAATACTCGTTGGTCCTTTAGCTTGATTGAAACTACATCATTGATTGAGTTCTCAAGGGCCTTTATTGGTAGGTTCTGGGACATCTCTAAATACAACCTCGCCTCGAGAGGCCCATTGAGTGCTTTATAAGGCCTTTGTTGCAGAGGCTGTCTAACAAGAAGAAACAGAAAAAGGGGAACTCTCAGGACTTCGCTTTATCTCTTCTTAGATTCAGATTCCGAAGGAACATGAGATACTATGCCAGCAATGTGTTTAGGTCTCGAGGGTACTGCTCACTCATTTGGTGCGGGGATTGTTTCCGCTGATGGCCAAGTCCATTCTAACATATGGGACATGCTATCTCCTGATGAAGGAGGTATTCACCCTAGAGAAGCAAGTCGCCATCATACCGAGATCGGTCCTAGTATAATTAAGAAGGCAATTGATCAAGCAGGGATCACTCCCGATGACATTGATTTGGTAGCCTTCTCTAGAGGCCCGGGCCTTGGACCTTGTTTGAGAACAACTGCAACAATGGCCCGTACAATTGCATTGAAGCTTTCAGTACCATTGATTGGAGTCAATCACTGCGTTGCCCATATAGAAATTGGTTGCCTTGATTCAGGATTCACTAATCCAGTGACTGTATATGTATCTGGCGGAAACACACAAATCATTGCCTTTGCTGGGAATCGCTTTCGCACATTCGGTGAAACGCTTGATATTGCGATTGGCAATATGCTAGACACATTTGGTCGCAGCATACATATGCCCTTTCCAGCTGGTCCGATTGTAGAGCGAGAGGCAAAGAGTGGTCACAAGTACCATAGTCTACCCTATTCAGTAAAAGGAATGGATCTCTCGTACTCAGGAATGCTCACAGCAGCTCGAAAACTGATCTCCGAAGGCGTTTCAGTCGCTGATACATGTTTCAGTATTCAGGAAACTGCCTTTGGGATGCTTGCAGAGATAGCAGAACGCGCACTGGCCCACACAAAGAAGAAAGAGCTTCTTCTGACAGGGGGTGTAGCAAAAAACGCCCGGTTAACCGAAATCTTGCAGGGTGTAGCCACACGACATGGTATTAGATTCCACAGAGTCACTCCAAGCTTGGCGGGCGATCAGGGAGCTATGATTGCTTGGACTGGCATCCTTCAATTCCAGGCTGGTGACCGACTCAACACTGCTGATTCCCATATTTGGCCAAAATGGCGGACTGATGAACAAGACATCGTGTGGAGGACCCAACAATGAACCATCAAGTATTGTTTCTAGGAGCCGAGTCAACCATATTTCAAATCGAACAATGGGGTCGTGATTTCGTTGTCAAATGGCGCCAACCAAAGCCGTATCTACTCGGCGAGATTGATAGACTGTTGAGAATCACAAGGACCAGTAAGGAATGCAAGATGCTGAATTTTGTTCGAATCGCTGGTGTACCTACACCTTCAGTATATTCAGTTGATCTCAGTAGGCATACTATCATGATGGATTTCATTCCTGGCAAGCAACTCAAACAGTTAGTCACGGAAGTATCAAGAGAGGAGTTGCAGAGACTGTCTAAATCATTTGGTCGGTTGATTGCACTACTGCACAACAAGAATGTAGTTCATGGAGACCCGACTACTAGTAATGTCATTGTCGACCCCACTTCCAAGCTCTGGATGGTGGACTTCGGTCTTGCAGAATGGAATGCAACTGAAGAGATGAAGGGTGTTGACCTACATCTCATAAGGCGTGCCTTCGAAACCACACACTGGGACATACAAGACATTATGCTCGAAAGCACTATAGAGGGCTATACCAACAGTCTAGTGGAGTCGGCAGACAGGATAATCGCAAGAATGGAAGAGATAAGGGAACGCGGACGATATCATTAGGGACTGTGGCTATCTTTCTACAGTGGACACACTACTCACCGGTCACACGGTAATCTTTATATCATTACTCAAGGGTCGAGGGAAAATAGCCGATTCTCGGGACATCCTGATCAATGAGGCAGAAAAATGGCAAGAATGCACACAAGGCGCAAAGGTCAGTCTGGAAGCAAACGCCCTTCTACATTGAGAGTCCCAGAATGGATGGAGTCAGAGAAGAATGCTCAGTGGGTCGAAGAGAAAGTTGTTGAACTTGGCAAGGCAGGGAATAGTCCTTCTATGATTGGATTGATTCTTCGAGACCAATTTGGTGTCCCACTTGCACGTGTAATAACTGGACGACGAATCATGGATATCCTCCGAGATAATGATTTACAAAGACAACTTCCCGAAGACCTACGAAACATGATTGCATCAGCAGCAAAACTTCGTCGTCATCTTGAAGAGAACAAGAAGGACTTCGTTTCCAAGCGTGCTCTCCAGCTAGTAGAGAGCAAGATACACCGGCTTTCAAAATACTACAGACGCACGAGAGTTTTGTCTGCCGATTGGAAATACTCGCCTGACCAAGTGGCTGCATATCTGCGTTGAGATAGTTTTATCATAATGGCACCCATCTGTCACATCTGTGACAAGACAGAAGTCAAAACGTTCCACCAGTTTCAAGCAGCTAATCAAGCAGTGCAGTACGATTGAGGTGAAGCCCGACAACCGATTTCTTCTTATCTCATCTCCTCAACCAGAGGCAACATTAGCCACAGCATTACTGAGTAGAGCAATTCAGAGATTTGGTTCACTCTTTCATATCACATTCGTTGATGTGTTACTTGACAGCGAATCTATCAACAATCTCCGAAAAATCCATTCTGATTCAATTACCTTAGTCGTGGGAACTGAGATTATTGGGAAGAAAAACTTACGAAAAGGAAGGAGATATCCAACTATAATTGGCGGTTCTCTGGAACCCAAGCAAGATAAGATAAGTGTCGTAGGTGGTACCAGTTCAATAGCAGCTGCAGCATATGCCTTTGCCAAAGAGAAATTCTCTGTGAACCAAGGTGACTTGCAGATTGCAGCCGCAGGAGCACTGATACAAGATGGGACTGATCGTTCTCCAAGCAAGACATCAGAGGAACTCATTAGTCTTGCAATAAAGGAGGGAGTTCTCGAAAAACGTAAAGGGCTCAAGATTTTTGGAACTAACTTCATGGCTCTTAAACAATCACTATTGCACAGTACATACCCATTTCTGCCTGGAATAAGTGGCGAACCACAATTATGTGAAAAAATTTTGGATGACGCTGATATACCTCTCACCAAAAGAGGTATGCCACTAACTTCTTTGGATGAACACGAGATGCCTCGACTAAGCGGCCAACTCGTTCAGATTGATTCCAAGCTCAAAACATCTATACTCCAGATGGCCTTGGGACGTGACTACGTTCTTGTACATGAGAATAGAAAGAGTCCGCTACGTCTATTGTCTGGAATTAGGCCGCTTGCATTAACAGCATGGAGTAGATGGATACTAGGACTCACAACTGGAGTCCTAATGGGTGACCGTTCCAAACTCATGGAGAATCTGGTCAACATCCACAAGAATCACAGTGAAGCTGTAATATCGGTTGTAAGGCAACTTCTACTAACAGTTGATAATGACAATACAGATGAAGAATTCGCAGTCCACCCATGCCCGTCAGGTACGAAGAACGAAACGCTAGCTGATGTCGCACGTGTACTTTTTGAAATTGGAGTTTCAGACCGCGAACATTTGACAATATTTCACACCAAGAACTGCATGAATATCTCTTGGTATAAGAGCGAAGTTGGCTTGAACACGGTTTTACGTAGATTGAAAGAGCTTGGTCTCAATCCACATTCCAGTTCCGCGAAATCAGTTCAAATTTCCAGTCCATACTCGGAGATATCAGAAACTATCTTGAAAGCTATAAGTGACATCCGAGGGGCGGTCAATTGATGTTTTCCGCTGAAATTATCTTATCATTTAACGATTCACCCATTGCAGCAAGGACCCTACAATCAGTTTCTCCTGATAATGTACCTCTGCCGCAGGGGCTCCACATTGAAACCCAACTGGATGACAATCGAATCCTAATCAGCATAAAGTGTACGCGAGGAGTAGACAGTTTTCGTGCAACACTAGAGGATTTGATGAGTGCCATTAGCTTGTCATTAAGAACCGCAGATTCTATCGAGTAGATTACTACAAATTAGCTCAGGGCAGCAACACTCATTTCGTCGAGTACTATTCGTGCTTCACTATGTGCCTGCTTTGCCATTTCATTTGTAATAAACCCGCGCTGAGCTGCACGTTTCAAGAGGTGTTGGTCTATTATTCGGATTTCCCCGTCAGTGGGTGCAACCACATCAATCTCTAGGTCAATATACCTGATTCTACTGGGGCTTGTACCGTTACTCGGATATATCTCGATTCCCGTGTTGATGTTGACGTATGTTCCCTTCGGTTGCCCTTCGCGAGAATAGTAATTTGTAACCAACCTACGTGAGCCCGGTATGACTTCTGTTAACGCGTAATCGCCCTCATCACTTTGAACTTCAACACCATTCAGATGATGCTGTGATATCTTCAACTTCCTACTAGTGTATCGGAATTGTCTCCGAAGGACCAGTCCTCGTGCGTTCAGTTCAATAATTCTTCCCCTGCCCAAAAGGATAG
This sequence comes from Candidatus Thorarchaeota archaeon, assembly GCA_030593165.1. Classification (GTDB taxonomy): domain Archaea; phylum Asgardarchaeota; class Thorarchaeia; order Thorarchaeales; family Thorarchaeaceae; genus JAJRWI01. The sequence continues at coordinate 4,894 of JAUVHR010000005.1, read as the reverse complement.
CTCTTCCATCAAGTTTCACATGTTCGATGTTGATCGGATCGTCCACTTTGGGCAAATCGCGGCTGAATATCTTCTCCAACTTCGAAGCGATATAACCCTTCTCACTTGCACGTTCTTCGATTATCATCTCCGCAAAGTCAACAAGAGATGCATACCCTGCACTCTTGTAGAAGTGATGTCGTTGAATTGTCGGCCTTATTTTCCCTCTAGTCTTGTCAAGAGCTTCTTTCACTTCTGCAGGAAATTCGATATCCGCATTACTAGTACCCTCAAAGAGAAGTTCAATGCTATCCAAATCATCATATACAGAGTAAACCCGCTGGGCGGTATCAAGGAGGTCGTCCACTTCATCACGGAGCGTTTCCTCGGTAAGATTCCTTGCTGCAGTTCTCCAGAGTACTCCCCATCTGCCAGTGTGTTCTCGTATCTTCCTTCCAAGCTGCAACAAGTCTCTACGTGAATCTTGACTCTTGATTTTGGTACTGAGTCGTACGACTGGTTCTGGCAAGAGCACAGCAGCTCTTCCAGGTATGGTAATACTTGATGAGAGAACTGGGGCTTTTCTGCCATAGTCATGAGCTCTAACTTGAACCATGACATATGATCCGCACTGTAATCCCCTATCCGGAAGGAGTCCCGAAATCTCCCCCAAGTCCACTCTAGTCTGGCCCGTCTTGTCATCCATTCCAAGCACACATCCTTTGTATATTGAGCTCTTAGCAACTCTAGGAGTACGAGTGATGACCCATCCAAGGCGTCTGCGTAAGACGTCATTCAAACGAATAAGGTCGGACTCGTATGCTATGGCTACAATACCCTGCAAGTCACTACGGTCCCAGATGTCCACATCAGGAATGTCCTGTCGAAATGGAAGTCCGAATCTTCTTGCAACTTCTGGGTTAGGCTGCACAATATCAAAATGATTCTGCAATAGAATCTGTGTCAGTGACTGTGAGTAGATTCCTCGAATTCTTGTCTTAATCATATCCAAACACTTGCCCGGGTATTAGATGCCAGTCCTCACGTAATGGTGAAGATTTACAGTGTGCGTCTTCTATGGGCATTCTCAAGAGCTAGTCGCGAATTGGCTCCAACAGACTCGACACATGCCAGATTTTGGTTCGGGCGTGGTTTGGACAGTTGGGGTCCTGACTTGGCTCATCAATAATTGAGATTGCGTTCTGAGCTCTAACGGCTGGAGAATCTTCCTCATTCTCAAGCGCAGATATTGCCTCGTTAGCAGCTCGTCTTATGTTCCGGGGTACTGAAGAATCCTCGCTAATCTGCTTTAGCAGATGCTTACTCTGTTCTATAGCTCTGTCTGTTTCGGGGTCCAATGGACTCACCTCATAAAATGGTCTTTTGCGCACAGATGAAGTGCGAACAACAAACACACTGACCTAATCTTAACATATCAAAGTTTCCCTAGGACTTCGTACGAGATGTGAGTGACATCCAACATCCCTTATATTGGTCTGAGTTCTCTGCACCTGTGAGTTGAATATGACTGACGGAGATGACACTTCAATTAAGAAGATGGCCGAACTACTCAGAAGTGGGGCAACCATGCTTGCACAGGCATGTCCTCAGTGTGGATCACCTCTGATGAAGGTAGGAGATGATATCTACTGTGCATCCTGTGATCGTCGTATTGTTATAATTGGATCCGAAGAGGAGGCCGAATCCCATACAGTCAAGGCTATTCTTCCCGAGCTTCGAGAACCCCTTCTCACAAGACTGAAGAAGCTGAGCGAAATGATTGAAACTGAGGAGCGTACGGAAGAGCTGACAAAGATTGCAAACTTAATGGTATTACTTCTACAGGCTCTTGAGAAACTCGATGGATTTGGAAGCAGTCACTAGTCCTCGTTTGTTCATCCTAGCTCTTTGTTTCCTTCTGAGTACCTCTCCGAAGACGGACTCTTCTTGCCTTTACTTCCTCAGGACCCTTGAGTACCTTGCTCTTTCGAATCTCACATTCTCTGATTGGAACTATCGTTCTCACTTCTTCTCGAACCTCGGAGGCAAGTTCACCGAGAACCACCTTCTGTACGAGGTCATCAAAGACGTGTTTCTTTGCGTGGGCTACAATTACCTTCTCGATTCCTTTTCTTACGGCATGTTCCTGACTTGTCTTCGATCGGGTGTTCGTGAAGACAATTACGGAGATTCGCATCAAGTAGTCGTCTCTAGTAAGAATTGGACCTATCCAGTCGATTCGTGATGTTCCTCTTTTCACAAGACCTCTAAGATAGTCTGAGCTCCATTCATGACCATGGAAGACGGTCTTTGCCTGCTGTCCCGTTACCTCAAGAATCTTGAATCGTAGTTTCACATGAATCTGATCAAAATCTCCTGTGAGATCATAGAGTGTAGGTTGGACTGTTCGTCCGATGAGCAATTCGGGATTACTAGCCGGAGTCTTTCCAATCTCCTTACCATCGAAGTAATCTGGTGCAAGAATTTGAAACCAGACCTTCTCTCTCCATTTGTCCCGAGTCCTTGCCGCTGCTTGTCTACTTCTTGAGGACATCTGATTATCACGCTCGTACTGGATCAATCAGGGATTATCCAGAGAATCATAATCCACTCTCTACCAGAGAGAGTTGGCCGAACGTCTAAGAAGTTGGAATAAAAACGTTGTGACATGGTGAACAGTATGGATTGACGAGTGGAACTACAATCTCACAACAAACTAAATATTGCTACCCTATTCAAGTGTTAGTACTGGTGTAGAAGACAATGGCTGAAACAAATTGTCCCCGTTGTGGATACAGTGAAATTGCCCTTGTGAAGAAGGAGATGCTTGGTGGGGGCGGCTACAGAAGACACCTTCGTTGTCCAAGGTGCAGTCACACCTGGCAATCAGCAGGCTAATTACAAATGGTAATCCCAAATCAATTTCGTGGGGTGGCCGACTTGCCCAATCCATTACCTAGATGAGATGAACTCCTTTGCTGATACGAGTCCGACAGATTAAGCCCCTTAGACCTGATGACAGGGGTCCTGCACTAGGTATTGAGATTCATTCATCTGAATATCTCGTAGTACTTCGTAGAAAAAAGGGAACTGTGAGTGGATTACATTATCATAAAGGGCTCTGTTCCTCGAAAAATCCAGAAGTATTCTATCTTGTTTCAGGTACTGCACGAATAGTGGCACACGATATGCGGAGCGGCATATCTGAGGAGCACACTTTAGGGGAAGATACACTAATCGAAATACCAGCTTGGGTTTATCATGAGGTCCATGCGCTAACCGACATTGTACTCCTTGAACTCAATAGATACAAGGAGGATTTCAGAAAGGACACATTCTATCCTGAAAACACCACCAAAAACAAAGAATGATTGGTGTAGATTGTTATCATTCAGAATGCCTTACATTGAAGAAGTTCTACGTCATGAAGTTATCTCGGAATTCTCTATGCAAAGACAAAACCATTATATCACATCCGAGTTCCATGCGACTTCAACGCGGAGGTAGCCAAGCCAGGTTAAAGGCGCAGGACTTAGGATCCTGTCTCGTAGGGGTTCACGAGTTCAAATCTCGTCCTCCGCACCATCGCTTTTAATACATTCATTGTTCTTTTGAAGAACTACTAACTTTTGACATAGGGGGAATTGCTTATGCATTTAGAATGTTTGGAGGTTTAGTATGACAGAATGGAATAAAATAATGAACAATGCTCTTATACCTATTAAAAATGCGCTAAATAAGTCCTTTAAGAACCACAGCAATGAGTATGAAGAGTGGCAATATTCTATCTTCTTATTTCAGAACATCTTTGGATGCATTCATGAGAATTACAAGGAGAATGAAACTGAGTCAATAACCAGCCTCGTTTACCATCGTATTCCAATATGGCAAAGGTCCATTTATTGGTCTTCAATCGCTGCATATGCAGGTGTTTACGAGGTAGTGGCTTGGGCAATGAGATCCATGCTCGAAGATATTACTCAAGCTATCTACTTGGATGAACAGTTGTGTGAAGCTATTATTGATGTAAAGCTCAAGAAACTGTCAGAACTTAGGGATAATCATTGGGGATTCGGAAAGTTCAGGAAGAACATTAAACTTCCCCATTTCTTGAATGCGAAAATGATAGCACTGTATAAGTATCTCAACGAATATGTCCATCCATCGAGAGAGCTTATCGAGAAAGAAGTTAGAACCCGTAGAATTCTTGTAGAATATGTTCCACAAGAATTTATCGTATCCTCAAAAATGCACATTCAGACATGTGATGTTGTGATGGCATTAGTTATCTATCGCTTCCCCAAAATTGTACATTGTTATCCTAGACATAATGTTACACATGAGGACTACATTCGAGATTTGAGGGAGCGAGGATTCATCTGTACCGCACGAATTTTAACGGGCCAAAATGATATTTGATTTCATCCCCGTATTTTCTTGATTATTTTCTCTGCGATTTGTTCAGGTGTATCCCTTTCTGCTGAGAGGTGCATAGTACTGCTAGGAACTCCGGGTAAATCTGTGTCATCGAATTTTACCGGTAATATTCTACCTTCAAGAACTTTAATTTGGTCGGAGAGAGCTGATCTTTTTTCGTGAGTCGGATAGTATTTTGTGGCATATTCTTTTGAGATGAACATTACGCAGTAATCACATTTCTTTTCGTAAATAGAATTTAGAAATTCAGGAAGGTTCTCTCCCCACATTTCGGTTTCATAAAACTCGTCAAAGAAAACTCGCACTCTCCTGTTTCGTAATGTTAATGCGACTTGTTTTACATAGGGTCTCTGTTCGCCTGCAAATGATAGAGCGACTTCAAAATGTAAATCCTTTGGCATTGGTTTCACCTGAATTTCTGGTACTATTTGATTTCTTATTTGTACTTTCAGCCAGCTCTCATATCCGTAAACACTCT
>JAUVHR010000322.1 GCA_030593165.1 Candidatus Thorarchaeota archaeon | reverse complement strand
TGTAGATGCTGCGTTGGTCAATGCCACTAATAGTCAGATCTGCCTCAAGGTACTTTACATCCAGAATCTGAAGGAGTGGGTAGAGAAGCTCAGAAACCTTGGCATCACCTTTCATTCTGACCACTTCACTGGCGGCTCTCTTGGCCCTTGTAGTGGTTACCCGTCCTGAGATCTTGTAGACATCCTCCACATAGTCCATTTCATGCTGGTATTCCGATCCCCGAACAAACTTCAGCTTCTTCGCCGCTGGACCAAGGATTCCTCTTATTGACTCCTCGTAGTACTTGGAGCGGAGTTCCATTTGCTCAAACGAGGTCTTGCGATCGTCCAAGTAAGCATGATAATCAGCAAGAAGGATTGTGCCTTCACCACCTAATTCAGAAAGTTCCGCCGCCTTGTTGAGGGGGATGAGATACGCAAAGTGGAATGGACCTGTTGGCGCAGTACCATAATAGAACTTGAACTTCTTTCCAGGATCGAGTAGAGCCTTGATCTCTTCTTCAGTAACAACCTCTTCTGCGTTTCTGATGGCTTTGGGAAGCCTCTGCTCATCAATGCCTGACATAGATGCTCACGAAGCGAACCTGACGTAAGAGTTGTTTTAAGCTTGCTGGGCGACGGCGTCACGTTTCCTTCGCCTTCGTTCGACGATTGCCAGAGCTACGAAACCAACTATCACACTGAACCAAAGTGTCACGAACCTGATGATGATTGTGGCTACTCCAGCAACTGCCTCGTTCATGAATAGCATCATCTGTATCAATGCGACAGAGGTGACCTCGTATCCGACCAGACCGCCGGGAAGGAATGATAGAGCCCCAATTGCAGAGGCAGTGGCATGAATGAAGGTCGCCTGAAGAAGCAATATCAGCGAGCTGGATGTGAATGATGGAAGTCCTGCTCCCGAGAGTATACTCAGAAGAAGCCATAGCTCAATGCATTCCATGAACCACCCAGGAACACTGACGGCGGTACTTACAGCCATTGGACGAGGGGAGAGTGTCTTTGTCATAGTTTCCCCGATTACATCAGAGCTATCTTGGAATCGCTTCAGCGGACCAAACCCAGTCATCTTGGAGAGAATCTTGTCGTAGAATCTGCTATTGCCAAGAATAATGGCTCCTACAAGTGCAGCCGCTCCTACAAACGCAACGAGCAATAACTGGTCACCTCCAGCAAATCCAATGAGAAGACCGATCATCGCTAGAATTGCCATTGCAAGCAAATCTGTTACTCGCTCTGAAACAACGACAGGCATTGTCTTTGCCACTGGGGTTCCATCGATGTCGTTGATGAACACACCTTTGATCCCTTCGCCGATTTTGCCTGGTGTGGTTGTAAGCGTGAAGCCAGCCAAGAAGACAGAGAATGAGTCGGCGTGACTCAGATTGACACCAATGCGACGAAGGTAGTATTGCCACTTGACATATCTGATGACATAGTTCAGGAACGATAGTGCCATCATTGCAGGTAGCACCCACCAGGGAATCATAGTCACCGCAGCAAGAACGGCGTCAAACTGTCCATAGAAGATGATTATCAGGTACACGATGACTCCAAACAGTACGAAGAGGATTACCTTCCTCATGCTGACGAAGGATGATTCCTGCTCAGTTGATTTCTCCTTACCAAGCGTCATATGCAATCCGCCTCAGTCGTTGCCATAGCATTGTGGGAAAGTGCCAGATGAATAGAGAGGAGTATCCCGTGATCTGCGTGCGCCCCGCCTTTAGCTCATCATAGATGTCTGCTGCATCGCTGATGTCCTGAAGCCAGGTCTTTGCATGTCCAATCTCTTGAGGGACATGACCATCACTTCCAGCCGTCATCGGCTTGTTCAGCCGCTTTGCCAATCGTTGTGCCCATTTGTTGAATAGTGGTATGAAGCATCTTGAGTTAATGCCCTCGATGAGGTCCACATGCTTGATGATTAGCTCATCCGGTAGACAACGCCTCATTGCAGTGTGCTTCCTAAGAGGGTCTCGTGGATGGGGCAACACAACAAGACCATTCTGATCATGGATACCCTCAGCTATCTCCGCGAAGGTTGTATTCTCGATAGGCTCAGAAATGAAGAGCCCAATAATCTCACCGTAATCTTTTGACTTGAACTCGCAGGCTGGAAGCAGGAACTTGTCATCTTTCCGGATGACTCTTCGTAGAGAGGGGTACCAGTGTTCAGTGAGTGCCATTCCGCGGAGACCCTTCTTGTCCATCAGCTTGAAGAGAGTCTTTGGATTGTTGAGACCGTCCTTTGAGTGGATTGTGTGCATGTGTAGGTCAAAGGCTGACATTCTACTATCCATGCGCAGCACCTCTCTATGGTGGCGGAATAATAATAGGAGGGAACAGTGGCGGAAACAGACTGAAGAAGAAATCGTAGACCGGCGCGTAGAAGAACAAAGTGAACAAGAGTGTGAAGACAAATAGAATTCCACCTGCTAGGATACCCTTGTCCTTTAGGGCAAGGTGTGGTTTTCTACCGACTGGACTTCCAGAGAACAGCAAGTAAACATATCTGAGGACCATGCCTGCTACAATGGGCACTGTCATCATGACAGGTTGAGTCTCCAGTGTTGCGCGGTAATTCTCATAGCAATACAGTGCGTAGAAGGCCACAACCCATGTTGCCGCCATGCTGATACCATGGTTAAGTATAGTATCTGTGTATTGAGTGAAGACTGGCTTGTGCTTGGCCGCATCCTCGCCCAGAAGCTGCAACTCGTTCTTTCGTTTGCCGAATCCCAATACGAGGGCGACAAAGAATACCCCTATCACGAGCCAAGACGTGAAATGTAGTCCAATAAGAAAAGCTCCCGCAATCGCCCGAATAACGAAACCGACAGCTATTGAGCAGACATCAACAACGGCCCAGTTGCGCAGGTAGAAATTGTAAAGCTGACTGTTTATGATGTAGAAGATGACCATCAATAGAAACGCGAAACTCTGCAACCAAGCAGTAACTAAACCTCCTATGAGAAGACCAGCCGCAAGAAACCTGGAAGAGGTTCGAGAAACTCGACCAGATGGAAGAGGACGGTCCTTCTTCTCAGGATGCGCGGCGTCTCTCTCGATGTCAGCAATATCATTGAATATGTAGGTTGCACTTGAGATTGCACAGAGAACACCAAATCCCAGCATGAGGACCGGAAGCATTGAGGAAACAAAAGCAAACCAAGTATCGAATGAGTCGAGTTGACCAAAGACTACTGGAAGAAACACGAGTAGATTCTTGTAGTATTGGTGTGGACGCATGAGTTTCACATAATCGCGGATGGCCATTGATTGTCACCATTGTTAGTCTGAGTATGATTGCCAGAGCTCGCCCCATTCTGTCTCTTCAAGGAACCATTTGACCCATTTCTTACCCTTGAGAGGAAGCCAAATCGCGTCATGGTAGAGACCAGATAGCTGAGTAGGGAGCCACATGAGGGGAGATCGAAACAGTAAGGTTTCCATTCCGGGGAATTTTAGAAATCCCCGATTCCATTGAATCACAGGGGATTGGCCTGGACTCATGTGGAAATTCGGGAGGTCATTCATGGATTCAAAGTCACCAACAAGCTCGATCTTCTCTAGATCAGCGACTCCTAAGTCAAGCTCCTCAGCAATGCGAAGCTTGTGAACGCGGCTTCGATCCAGACCCATGATTCTAGTCTGTACAGAGTCCGCAGCAACCATGTCACTTGAAGCAAGAAGTAGATTGCCAATCTTGGGAATCATGGTACGGGGGCCTGGACCATCACCCATGACAGTGCCATCTGTGAGCACAAACTCTGAGTTGGAGATGGTCTTCTGGAGAAGTAACAGGTCAACAAGAACCTCGTGAATCTTCAGATGTGCCAAATGACGATTCTTTGTCAGGTAAAGCCCGAATGAGTCCTTCATAGCTCCGGTCATCTGCGTGTGCCCATGAGTCTTGAAGGTTGGAAGATGAATGATGTTTGTACCAAAGATCTCCTTTGGCGCAATTACCTCCCCAAAAGTGTCCTCAAGGACAAGAGTCCTCCTCGGCAACTTCACGTCCACATATTCCGCATGGATAAGAGGCAGGAACTTGATCTTGTGCTTCTTCATGACAGGATACCAGTTGTTCCCCTTTGTCCCTGCATAGATGTTGGTCACCACAGTCTCATTCTCAACTGCTTGAATGGACCGATTGTCAAAACCATCAGCAATCATCTTCCTCAAAAGACCGTCAAACACATACGGGTTCGTTGAACAAGCAGGATAGAACTTCGACCACGATAGGTTCAGTTTAATCGTGGACATAACATCTTTAGAAACAAACTTGTCATACTCTGCATGGTCTAGAAGACGAGCTATATCCTCGTGAATGGTCTTTGGTGAGGTCTTGACAACTGCGACTTTGACCATGGTACGTCACCTTAGTTCTTGGTTT
>JAUVHR010000119.1 GCA_030593165.1 Candidatus Thorarchaeota archaeon | reverse complement strand
GAGTGTTGGGAACCCAGTGTGCAGTCCCCGCCTGCAGAATCTTTTTGATAGCTGATATTTCAGGTCGCTTGAAGCGTTTCAGATTGTGCCTGCTGAAGAACGCATTTGTGGTGTGAAGGAACAAGATCCCCCTCGCGATTGAGCCGGCTATGAAGCTTAGCAATATGCCAACTAGGCCAAAGCCTAGGCAAAGGAGGGCTAGACCTGTTGCCAGTTTCGCTATAGACAACACTATGTCAGCCAGAGATGCGGTTTCCGTTCTCAGAACAGACTTGAATAGCGAATAGAAAACTGGAGGCCAGAAATCCAATAGCATGAGCACACAGATGAGTAGAATCTCAACATGGTTGAGACTTAACACACCGAGAATCGCATCAGGGAACAAGAATAACAAGAACACAACGGGCACACTTACTATCGACAAGAACACCAAAGCTGCGAAGAAGTACACTGACAGCTCTTGGTAATCAGCGGACCCCCAGCTCTGACCTATGAACCTTTGAAGCCCTCGAGGAACACCCATAGAGATGACTGCCAGAATTAGAACCTCAAACGATATGATAGCAGCGGCAGTGCCAACAACATCAGGACTGATGAAAAAAGAGGCCATCACCCAATAAAGTAGGCCAAGAAAACTGAATAGCAACGACCCCACGTAAAGCCAAAGACCACCTTTCAGGACAACACCAATTCCCAAGTTGAACCACATCTTTCACGAGTTCGACATGAATCCAAACGGCCCTCGTCTTCAAATACTCATCCGTGACGAACATGGTCACAGTGACAGCGACGACATCTAGACCTGAACGAAAACAGAACATGGCACCATCAAGATGGGAGGCACAGAGCTGGTAGGACTATCAGAGCTCAGTTCACCTTCACGAATGAGATCTCAAGAAGCCGAATCCAAGCATGTTCGCCGTCTTGACTGATGAGCCCCACGAATGCATCGCCTCGAAGAGTTGCATTGGAAAACGGACTCAGATCGGCAGAAACAGTGTTTAGGGTGTAGACATCGTCCCAATATGCAATGTCCATAGATTCTGATGCTGAGAACATGAAACGAATGAGTATTCGAGCATTGGTGCTTCCTTCAACCCTGACCAATGCAAAATCAAAATCGGAGATGTTCAGCCCTGGTATTCCGGCATTGACAACAGTAACTCTGTTTTCATAGAATGATTGTTCGCCAGCGCTCGCTTTGGCGTACACTTCGAGCAGGAGTGCTGATTCACTGCTAATCAGAGAATAGGAAGCCCCGGTGTAGCGTGGGTCCACTTCCCATCCATATAGTGGAATGGTGACCTTTTCGACATCATGAGGTCCAAGAGTGTAGAGATTCCAACTACCGAATGTTCGTGAAATGATTGCCAGCTCTGGATTCATGATAATGCTGGATATGGTGAAGTTGAGAGATGCATCCAATTGCTCGACAGTGGCAGGTTGAAACAGGAAATGCCTGATTCCGAGTTGTTTCAAGTTCATGACGGCTTCACGTGATGATCCAGAGAGCAAGGCCTCTTTGAGGAATGCAAGGTTTGCTGGCCAACGCAAGTCTATTAGCTGTCGTCTAGGCATGTAGTATGGCAAGCCATTCGGAATCCGAAACGTGAGCAAGCCCCCTTCGAGTATATCATCTTGTTCAACGATGAGTTCATTCAGCCTCCCGTACATTGCTTGAAGTGGATAGCTAGTGACTCCCGACACGCCTGTCTGTAAGAAGGCATAACCCCTGGGAATCACGATGACTGAGAAAATCGCGAGAACTACTATGCCCCTGCCCAGTAATGAAGTGAATCTCCGATGTCGCTTGCGTAGAGATCTCCACATCCCGTAACTGGAGCCGTTCAATTCGGGCATGCCTCGTAACACAAGTAGGATTAGCAGCGGAGCAGATACAACAACAGAGAATGCAAGTATTAACCCAATGTTGTTCCCAACGAATGCAGCCCTGCTTGCTGGCTGCAGCTGGAAACTCGTATCTCGTATGCTCAAACCAAAAAGCGAAATCAAGTCGCTCAATATCCTAATCCAGACTGGTGCTGGAAGCACAGAGTAGGCATACCAAACCACTACACTATGAACATAGCTGACGAATCCAAAGTAAGCCACAAACAGGATAACCGCTGATGATGTGAACCTATCGAAACGACTTCCTTTGAGAAGAGATGATGCGAAGGTTGTTATTCCAAAGGCGGCCATAATCGACAACAGAGGCGCTAACAAGAATATGTCTCGCGGATTGTATATCGATGCTGCTGTTTCTGAACTCGTATAAATTACTTGAGCGAATATTACTACAGCCATGATGACTGTAACAAGAAGCAGAGCGTTGTATTCTCTTGACCGTTTCCGCATCATGAAGTAGAAACCAACCAAGAGCGGAACAAGCCAAGCAAAGCCCAAAACAGCTGGATCAATGAACATGAACCAGAAAAGGGAAAAGAAGTTTGAGTAATTAACAGAAGTACTGGGAGGTATGATTATAGATTCAAGAGTCTCGAGAGCCCATTCATAGTTGGGCAGATTGGCTGATGAAGTATAGATGAGTGATCCAAACCTAAGTAAGTTGTTGATGTACCATAGTGATGATAGAGCTGCTATTGGGGCCGATAGTAGGATAATTTTCCTTGCTGCACTCAGCAGCCCTCCGCCGTTGGAATCGTACTCTTGTTCGTGACTGCGTGTCAACAGGTAGTATGAGCCACCAGACAGCAATGCAAGAAACACAAAGAACGCAAGTTGAGGAATCGTCAACACGGCGAGTGAGAAGACAAATCCTTCCCTCTGAATGGAATTGGCAAGTAGATTAGGCAAGAGGATAAGAAATGGTGTCAATGAACATAGCACTACTGCCAGAACACGCTTCTGCATCTTTACAGTTAATACGACCAAGAAGATTGCGATGATAACGAAGACGAATTGCGCCTTGAGAAGGCCCGCCGCACCCAAGGCGGTTCCTATCAGAACCAACGTTGATTCTCGTGGGACCTTAATGTACCTGATGAAGCAGTACAATGCAGTAAACACAAGCGGGTAGTAGAATATGTCCGGGTAGAATGCAGAGTAAAGTAGGAATCGATCCTGGAAAGGCATCACCAAGAAAACCGCTGCGGATATCATGCCCAGTCTATGCGAGTTAGTTACTTCTCTTGCAATGGCGTAGTTCAAGAGTATGAGCACAAAAACTGGCACAAGCGGCATGAGTCTAAACGCTTCTGATTGGATGTCACCACTGACTGCATATGTCCAGGCATAGAGTATCGATACTCCAAACGGCTTCAGAAGGATATTGTAGTCGTAGCCCGTTCCATATGTCAAACCATTGGCTCTCGAAATTTCTCGGGCGATGGGAAGATAGAACTGCAAAACATCTGAGCCCATTATCACCTTCAAGAAGAGGACCACACTATAAACTAGAAACAGTCCAATCACGCCGATTATAACCGCTTGATCCACTGGTTTCGCCACACGAAGATGTGACAACGACAAGCCATTTGGCCAACGACTTTTCAATGCTGATACAAGGAGCCAGACGGAAGAAAGAACCACCACTAGCAGCAGAATAATCGAAGCTATGTGGAAAGCCATTGCAATGGCGCCTATGTAAAGCACCACAAACATGAGTGATAGGCTGAGCACATATGAAAAAGCCAGTTTTTCTGCATTGTTGCGCACGGGGATTCTGCCCACTTTCAACAGCCAGAGTCCAGGAGCGACCAAAGCGATAGGGAATAGGAGTATCAACACCATACTAGCCTACTAACTCCCGTATATCTGACTGTTTAGCATTTCCACGACTCGCACCAGTTTCTGTTGCCATAAGGCGTTCATAATGGCTTGGTCCCCACTCAGAGCAAGTTGAATCACTTATTATGCATTCCTAAAGTAATTCGCCAATAGATCTGCAATTTACTGGTTTACGGAGCATAACCAGTTCTGTCTGAAACTCCTTGACTCCATGCTGAAGCAGAAACCAGAAGAAAGCATCAGTGGTTTCCATCCCATTCTGCAAGAAGTAGAATCTTATCTCCTCCAAGATGTGGAATACCACGACCAACTCTCATTGATATGCCCCCTAGAAAAACATCACTGAATGGCCGCTTCATTCTGATGGTCATGTCAGACGGGCTATCAGCAATTGATGTCAAAGAGTCACCAAGGATGCCGTTGTCCAGGGCGTTCAGAAAACGGTTCTAGATGCGACTTGATGCTAAACGTTTGCAGTCTTGGGAAGAGAACTCTAGAACGGCAAGTGGTCATTAATATCATGTTAGTTGGCAACTCACTCCAGCATCTCTGAGTATAGACCTTGTGGAATCAGGTTAGCCTTGTCAAGACTGAACTCCCACTCGACCAGTTTCCTTGCATTCCCAGTGATACACCTCACAGCTTTCACATCAAAGAGAACCGTGGATACTGCTTCTTGAAAACTGGCAGCTGATCTATCAATCAACAAGCCCGTGCCAAGATGCTCAATCAATCTGGGTATGTCACCAACGCGAGTCGATATTGCAGGCGTTCCAGACGCTATGGCCTTGAGAACAACAGTTGGCATTTCTTCCCAATAGGATGGAAGTATCAATGCATCAGCGTCCCTCATGAGCGCAGGTATTTCACTGAGGTCTTTCGGGCCCAGGACCTCAACGCGAACATCTCGCCTGTCTTTCTGAAACTAGCAACTACATTAGATTGCATAGAGTCGCCTATCAGAAGTTCATTCCTAACCGAGTCAAGCAGGACCAGATGTCGCGTTGTGGGTTGGACGCTGTGTATTAAAGAACTAGAGCACTCCGATTGGTCAGGGTACAACATCGTGCTGCATTCAGCCCACAGTGAAATAGAGAATCAAAACAATACTGGACTTCAGTATGCTGGAGCAAGACATAACTACTTGTGAGGATATGCTAGAGGAGAACAGGGCGTCGATGACATCGTGTGTAGGTTGATTGTTGCTATCCCAGCGTATAACGAGGAACGTACAATAGGGCAGGTTATACGGAGTATACGCCGGAATGTACACATCGGAATAAACCGCCTTATTTTGGTCGTCGATGATGGGTCCACAGATAATACAACGAAGGCAGCCATAGACGCAGGAGTGGACATTGTAGTAAGTCATGCTCGCAATGCTGGAGTTTGCGGTTCATATGAAACTGTACGTCATATATCCCTTGAATATGGAGCGGATATCATCTGTTCAATAGACGCGGACGGCCAGTTTAGTCCAAGCGAGATAGATAGGGTGTTGGAGCCAATAGCCCGAAATGAAGCAGATGTTGTAATCGGTTCGCGATTCCTGCGAGAAGATAGCATAACCTGCGTTCCAACATTGAACTTGATTACGAATTGCATGATTGCGAGAATTGTGAGTTTCCTAATGGGTGTTCGACTACATGATGTTGAATCAGGGTTTAGAGCAATCTCCAAAGAGGCAGCAGAATCGCTGGAGCTGATAGGTGTAGGATCTTTCTCTCATGATATGTTGCTGGATTTATCATCAAAAGGATTCAGAATAAAGGAAGTACCAGTCAGTGTTACGTACTATCGAAACCGAACCTCACGTGTGGTAAGGAGCCTCCTCCGATATGGACTGAAATCTGCGTTCTCTATCGCAATCAAAGTACTTACTTTGAAGGGGATCCTGAAGCAAACCCCCAAAGCGAACTTCACAGCAAATGTTGTCCACGAATCGGTGCGAGCTGTTCGGAGCAAGGAGGCGCAGAGATTGGCTCGTATCATTCACCATGAATAAGACTGGAATCATGCCTACCTCTTGAGATTCCATGCCTCTAACAAACAGAAAGTGTCGACGGATCGCTTTCTGGCGTACTTGACTGTGTGAGAGTCATCAGGTATCTAATGCCCAAGGCAACAAGAAGACTCGCTACACCAAACGCAGGAAACCACCAGAAATCTGGCCAAAGAAGATTGAATGAAAACGTGATTTTGAGAGGATAAAGAAGATAGAGGCCGCGCTCCTCCCAGGGATACATTGTCAGGTCCAATAGGAGATGACATGTGCAACCAATGAGAATCAGCTTGATCCGCTCCCTGAAGTTTGTGTGCTCCAGATCGAAACAGGCAGCTGCAAAGTAGGAGAGGAAGATAGCCCCCAATATGGAGTGAAATGCTGGAGTCAATCCGATCCAGTAGAACTCGGTACCTGCGAGCAGCCATGAGAATGGGCGTTCGATATCTATCAAGACCGCGCCTAGGACTATCAACATTCGTTCTGCCCTGCTGCCGTCTTTGCACACAAGCAATGTAATTGACACACCGAATAGGAGGTGAGTAAACACATCAGGCATTTCAGCGCCTCCTGGTCAGGAATGCCAGACAATCGAGGTCTGTCGTGAAGACAGTGAAAAACATCGCCAAGAACAAGAGGATTCCAGGAATGGAACGAATCGTCGAACTGTCGGAGTCTGGCGTGTAGAACTCATGTACAAGCACTGAGTTGTTCGAATGAATCCAGGAAATACCGCGGAACACGACACCGTCACCTTCTCTTGGCACATCAACTGAAGAAGGGAACACTAGTATGATTCCTTCCGCGACCTCTACCATGGATAAAGACTCATCACTGATAACTGTAGAAATTGTTGCTGCCGACGATATCTCATGTCCTTCGAAGGGAATGGGATTTTGGATGATCTTCCTGATGTCAACAGATGTGTATCGAGTATATTCGATTGGATAAGGCAGGAGTAATTCCGTAGAAATTATTACGACAAAGAAAATGCCAAGTACAATGAGTCCCCTGAGCAGCTTTGGACGAAAGTGTCGCATGATGCTGCATCAGTGGTTCGCTTGATAAAAAGGTCTGTGAGGCAGACCCACAGCGGCACGTTCTGAAGTTGATAGAGAAAAATTGAGAGATGGGATGATTTCACAACATACGGTCTTGAGCCCAAACAAACTATCTCTGAGGTCCTTGATCAGACCAGTTGGCTCGCAGGATGGAAGGATAAACCCTGCTTTGAGTAGGACTACCTCTAGACGCAATCCGTCAGATTGGTCTTGTGGACTGACATCTTCTTGACCGGCCTGGCATTGGCCAACACAGATTCTATCCCCTCCTTTTCTGGAGTCGTGTACGGTGCACACTAGTAGGAACCTGTGGACTTCATCACGGCGAGGAAAACACCAATGGATTGCATCCATATGATCATCGAAACGGTGCCGGTCCGGGAGTTTGGAAAGATCCTTGTCACAACGGCTTTGTCGCCGGCAATACCGAGGTTAGATGATTGACCGGGATAGCAGTGATGATGATGTTTCTCCAAGTCACCGATGGCAGCGCAAACAAGAGCTGACTTGCTCACATTGACTCCACAATGCTTAAAGATTGCAATTTGGTCATAAGCGTCAAGTTGCCAAGGATATCCTTAGTAAAACTTGACTGCCTATTCGGTCAATTGAAACGCATTCTCAAAGAGAATCCTTCCTTATTGCGATACACAAGCATCCTGCTGCTTGTTGTATTCACAATAGCTCTGAAAATACCTCGGTTTCCACACCAACAGGGTTATGATGGATTTGTGTTGGTGATTGAGGCAACCTCTCTGCTGAGTGGTACAGCTAATCAATGGCTCATACACCCGCTATCCCTTCTTGGTATTTTCTCCTTCTCTGGGTACCCGATAGGATCTGTGTCCGTTCTCGCATTCTTCATCGTCATATCCAACGGCTCGCTTGATTTGGCGTGCTTCTATTACGTTTCATTCTTCAGTGTAGTCACAATAGGCACAACTTACGGACTGTTGGATTACCTAACTGAAAACCATTGGACGGCTCTGGTGGGGACCACATTCTATCTGTTCTTTCCTGTCGTCTACTCATTTACCTACAACAATGTCAACACTCGGGCACCGCTGCTTGCCCTTCTCCCTCTGTTAATATGGGCTTTGCTCAGGTGGAATAGTGAGCAAAAATACGGTTACCTAGCTTACTCTCTAAACGTGTGGTTTGTTATGCTGTTTTTTCATAGAGTTGCAATCCTGTTGCTAGCACCCATAGTAATAGGGGCACTGTACCCGTTCATCATCCGATTCTTGAAACAGCAGGCTAAGGGACAGATGAACAGGCTCAATGCTATAAATTGGAGTTTCATCATTGGATTCCTAGAGGTCACACTGTGGCTTACTGTTGCCTCAATCATCCTCTTTGGATTTCAGCTAAAAAACCCAGTTCCAATGGATATCTTTCTCGATGAGAATCTGCTAATTATCTCAGACTTGATTAGTATGGCGGCGGATTACTTCTTGTTCTTTGGACCAGGGCTCATCATTGCGGCCTTCGGGTTCCTACAGTACTCTCGGGCTTTGCTCCACGAGGACGGTTTGTTCTCAAAGGAGAGGTCCAGCTACGCATTCCTAATCACCATAGCGACGCCATTTGCAATCATGTTAGCAGTGCCTGCCCACACAAGGCATTTGATTGCACCATTCATTGCGTGTTTCTGTGTTCTAGGCATACAGGCCATCAAGAACCTGTCGAAAGGATGGTACATCGTTCTTCTAGCATCGCTAATCGTGCCATTCGCCTCGTTCTTTCAATTGTATAACCTGCTCTGGAGAGCAATCGAGCCTTACGCGATGGCATCTTTGGTCCTGATGGCATTTGCATTCGTTTTCGGCGTAATCCTAGCTTATATCCCCGATAGAAGACTACCGTCAAGAGCTCGCAATTATGCAAAGGTCATACTGGTTGTGAGCATTCTGCTAATTGTTACAATATCGTATCATGATATGAGGTATGACACGGATGTTGGCGGTGTTAGATATCCAATCTACATCACAGACGAAGAAATTGCCGTCGCAATGTACATCAACGCTCAGCATAAGGCTTATAGCGATTCCTCGATTCTTCTTTGCGCAAACGGGTT
>JAUVHR010000198.1 GCA_030593165.1 Candidatus Thorarchaeota archaeon | reverse complement strand
GAGCAGAAGATCTCGGACTAGTGCGTGTGATTGAAAGGGAAGGTGACATGGACATGCAACGGAATGTCATCATGCGACTTCTCAGTAATCCGAGAATGTGGGCACTTGGATTGAATGCACTGAGATACGTCAATCCGTTCCTCTAGGCGAATAGCGAGCTTTATGTGGCAACCTCATTTATCCACCTCAAAGAGGTCAGAGGAGATGTCAGAAGCGGAAGACAGGACCGTACTTGAACAGGCAACAAGACTGCTTCAGGCACATGCACTCTGTGACCGGTGTCTTGGTAGGTTATTTGGTTGGCTTGGAACTGATACAACCAATGTGGAACGGGGGAGAGCAATCAAGCTTGTACTCACAATGGATGCGGACCTGAAACTGCGAGCCGGTGATAGAGAACAGGGAATGAGCATGCTCTCATTGCTTGCTGGACCCGGGATGTTTCAACCTGCCCGGATTCGTGCCGAGCGAGAGTCAATCGACTATGTGCATGGCACAACCTGTTACCTGTGTTACCTTGATGATTGTGTTTTTGATAGAATCCCGGGAACTGTTGAGAAGGCTCTGGATATCTCAAGAGATGTTGAGTTCGGTAATTTCCTCGTCGGAAGTATTCCCATTCCCATTCTCGCGGAAAGGCAGGATGAACTTGCAGGAGCACAAGAGATTCTTCATGCGGAAACACTGAAATCTGATTTCAATCGAGAGTTTGGGAAAATCCTTCAGAGAGAGTTGAAGAAGCCTGTAGAGTTCGCCAAACCTGACATTGTAATTGTTTACGATATGGAGAAGGACTCGCTGGCGCTCCAAATCAACCCCCTCTTTGTTTCAGGCAGATATCGGAAGTTGGCAAGGGGCATACCCCAGAGTCTCTGGTCTTGCGGCGAATGCAATGGCAAAGGATGTGATGCTTGCAACAACACAGGACGAAAGTACTCTGACTCAATTTCTGAGTATGTAGGGATTCCTGCGAAAGAGGCATTCCAAGGAACACGTTTCAAGTTTCATGCAGCAGGAAGAGAGGATATTGATGTACTGATGCTGGGATCAGGCCGTCCCTTTGTGGTAGAGATTTCAGAGCCGCAGGTGAGAAACATAGACTTCCATTCACTCACAGAGAGAGTCAAGGCTGATTCTGAGGGGAAAATCGAGGTTTCGGGATTGGCACCCTCAGATAGGGCAAGTGCCCAGCACCTTAAGGAACAGGCCTCGAGGAATATCAAAGAGTATCATGCTCTGATATCAACCGAGTCTGAGGTTGATGAACAGATACTTGCGAAAGCGATGGAACAGCTTCGTGATATCGAACTCAGCCAGAGGACGCCCAACAGAGTCAAGCACCGCAGAAGCGACCTCGTTAGAATCAAGCACATCTACGAGGTCCAGCTAGATAAGAGAGACACCCATGTGATTGAAGGTACGTTCAAGGTTCAAGGGGGTACATATGTGAAGGAATTGATCTCTGGGGATAACGGTAGAACAACACCATCACTCGCAGAGTTGCTTGGAACACCATGTACATGCTCGGAACTCACTGTTACTGCAATACATTCATAACCACACACCATAATCCTTAAGTGCCGACCCAAGAGGGGAGGCTGGACCTCGGGCAGGGGACAATGCTTCTCACACGCCGAGGTACAAGTTAATGGCAGGATGATGCCCCATGGTCAAGAAGAGTCATGGATTCAGAGCCCGAACACGAAGCCTGATGAGCAAAAGAGTGAGGACACGAGGTCTCAGGCCTGTAAGTAAGGTTCTTGTGGACTACGGGGTAGGTCAGCGTGTGGATATAGTCATTGACCCAGCCGTTCACAAAGGAATGCCACATCGTAGATATCAAGGCCGAACCGGTGTAGTTACGGCCATAAGGGGTCGAGGTATTGTTGTTGATGTCAAGCTGGGCAAGGCCACTAAGACTCTAATCATCAGACCAGAACATCTCAATCCAAGCAGAGGCTGAGGGTGACGAGATGCCAAGAGAAATAGTAGAACATGAGGAAGTAACTCTCGCACAAGTGAAGAAACTTCTCACTCAGCGAAAGAAGGACGGCGAGCTCTCTTTCCAGCAAAAAATCACGCTGGAACATGCAAGTACATTTGCAAAGATGACACCTTCAGTGTCTGAGAAGCTTGTGGAGAAGCTGATTAAGAAGTATAGTCTGTCGAGGTCTCTGGCAGTTCAGGTTGTCAACATTGCTCCGACTACCATGGAGGAGCTGAAGACCATACTAGACCCAAGAAACACAGACCTAACCGAAGAACAGCTCGTGGAAATTGTCGACCTCGTTCTCAAGGGTAAATCCTAGCTTTATGAATGAAATCCGATGTCTATTTCGTTTGACAGTAGCTTTTTATTTCAAGTCGCCTAATGCAACACCAATGCGTCCAGAATACTCCAGGAGTGAAGAAAAGTGGAAGGCTCTCAAGGCAGAACGTACGAAACTCATGCCTACATTCTCGCGGCCATTGAACCAAAGATGTATCTCCGTGATACGCGCCCGCGAGGTGACATAGTCGTCCAAGGAGTAGGGGAGACTCACTTCACCCTTCTGGATATGATTCCGAATAGGGGGCAGAAGGTGCATCCACAAGAGCGTGTGTCTATTGAGAAGGAAGCCAGAGGGAAGATTGACCACGTCAGGAGACGTATCTTCTACGAGGACTTGGCTCCGGAGAGCGAGGAAGAGCTTCCTCTCGTGATAGAGATTATCGTAACAAAGCATGAGCGGAAGTTTGTAGAATTCTTCAATGAAGCTCAGCCGATCACGACAAGGATGCATTCACTTCAGTTACTTCCAGGGATTGGTCAGACACTCATGTGGGCGATACTAGAGGAACGTAAGAGAGAACCGTTCAAGAGCTTTGAGGACATTGCGGAAAGGACGAAGCTTCAGAACCCGAAAAAGGTGGTTCGTGAGAGGATAATCTCTGAATTGAAAGAAGACGTTAAGCGGTGGCTTTTCGTCCGTCCTCCTAGGCGTGATGAAGACTTGAGAGATAGACCACCAAAGAGAGCTGGATAGAGATTGTCAGTTGACGGCGTGAAATCGCTACTACGCAGGTACTCCGTCAGACCAAGTAGGAAGTCAGGACAGAGCTTCTTGACAAATCCCGCGATTGCTGCAAGCATTGTCAAATCTGCCGAATTAACTAGTAATGACTCCGTGCTTGAGATTGGTGGAGGACTAGGAATCCTATCGCGTCTTATGGCACCTATTGTGGGGCATCTACATGTGATAGAAATCAACTCAGGTCTTGTAGCAGCATTGACAGACATCTTGCAGGATTACGGAAATGTCACGATAATCCAAGGCGACGCCCTGAAAGCTGATTTGCCGCAGGTGGACAAGGTTGTGTCAAATCTGCCGTATAGTATCGCATCTCCCATAACTTTCAGACTTCTGAACAATCTCGATTTCCAAGTTGCAGTCCTGATGTATCAAAAAGAGTTCGCTCAGAGATTGATAGCACAACCAGGCAGTTCTCAGTACTCCCGACTGACAGTGAATTTCTCGTATTTGGCGACGGTGAAAGAGCTGTTTCATGTTTGTGCCAAGGAGTTCTATCCTGTTCCTGCCGTAGATTCAACCGTCGTTGAAATCAAACGACGAGCCTCGGGCCCATTTGCCAGAAGTGACGACATATTTCAGTGGATGATTAGAGGTATCTACTCATATCCGAATAAGCAGCTGAACAAGGCCACCAAGATCTGGTTTCGAAACATGAAACATACCCCGAAGCTTGTCGATGAATTGATGGAAAGGGTGAGTGGAAGAGTAGAACGGACTGAACGTCTGCGTAGCCTGTCACTAGAGCAGTTAATCTACTTGGCTGACGCGCTGCTCGAGCTAGTTGAGGAAGAACTCATTTCAGATCCAAGGGGACTGACCGATGAATTATGACCGCTTTGATATCGTGGTCTATCCAACTGTATATCCGCCCTCTGAGGATACGGACCTCTTGTACGACGCAGTCAGCTTCAAGGTGTCCGATGTGGTCCTCGACGTTGGATGTGGTACAGGCTTAATCACGCTCAAAGCTGCAAGTACTGCCAGAAGAGTCACAGCGGTTGACATATCTCTCGATGCAGTGAGAAACACCGACGAGAATCTATCCCGAAATGGTCTTGAACGTAGCTGCAGTGTGATTCAATCGGATTTGTTATCTGTATTTCAGGATAAGGTGTTTTTCTCAGTAATTACATTCAACCCTCCATACTTGCCAGCAGACGAGAGTAGTACTGGTCTTGATCATGCCCTCATTGGCGGACAAAGGGGTGTTGAGGTGACATTGAAGTTCCTTCAAAGTGCCTGTAATCATGTAAAGGCAGGTGGTTCAATCTATCTCGTGGCCTCGTCACTGGCTGATGTGGGAATGGTAACTGATTACATGAAATCGCAAGGATTCACCGTCACGACGGCGTCAAGAAAGAGGCTTTTCTTCGAGGAAATACAGATACTGCATGGTATCAAGGCTTGACGACCAAAAGGAAATCGTTTTATGACACCTAGATAGAGAGCGCCAGAGAGGGCGTCCCAATATCCGGGAGAGGAATTCGAAATGTCCAAAGAAAAGACAGAGAAGAAACCCACCAAGAAGAAGAAAACATCGCCAAAGGGTACTGATGAAGAGATTGTGGGCGAGAAGAGTTTGGTCTTAATTGACTACGTTGCCAAGACCAAGGACGACGGAAAGGTCTTTGATCTAACCATGGAAGATGTCGCCAAGGAAGAGGGACTCTACAAAGAGGATGGACGTTACGAGCCGTACTTAGTTGCAATCGGGTGGAATTGGCTGCTGGCAGCTCTGGAAGAAGAACTTGTAGGGATGAAGGTCGGAGAGTCGAAAACCATTGACATTCCACCAGAGAAGGGCGCCGGTCCCAAGGACCCCGCCAAAATCAAACGTATAGCAAAGACAAAGCTTGCGAAACATGGTGTAAGGCCCATCAGGGGTGAAGAGATTACCTTTGGAAAAGAGCGAGGTGTTGTGACAGCCGATCTTGGGCGAACGGTCAGAGTTGACTTCAACAGCCCTCTTGCAGGTAAGACCTTGGTGTTTGATGTCATTGTGAGGAAGATAATATCAGCTCCAGAGGACAAAATTCTAGCAGTCGTCAAACGAAGAATTCCAGCACTTCCAGAAGATATGTTCAAGGTGACAATCAAAAGCAAAGTTGTGACACTTGAGCTGCCCAAAGAAACACGTTACATTCAAGATATTGGTTATGCAGAGATTGGAATTGCTGCTGACATATTGAAAGTGAATGAGAAAGCTACGGAAGTCAAGATAGTAGTTACTTTCGATCGCCCTGAGCCCCCGCAGGATACATCAGAAGCTAAATCCTAGGTCAGGATTTTGTCCCCCTGCGTAAGGGTTAAATAGCATATCAAGAACGCGTCATTGTCACTTATTCTCTGACGCCATATCTAATTGATAGGGAGTTAGTAAACATGGAACATGAGCTGAAGCCTCCTGCGGAGATAACAAAGACAGGGACAACAACAGTCGGCCTTATCGGCAAAGACTGTGTAATCTTGGCCAGTGATCAGCGAGCAACAATGGGCTTGTTGATTGCAAACAAGACTGCACAGAAGATTTTTCAAATCACTGATCGGATTGGCTTGACGATAGCTGGTTCTGTTGCTGACGCTCAATCACTCGTAGACCTTCTAAGGGCTGAAACCAAGCTCTTCGAGATTCAGAGAGGAAGGCCAATACGAGTCAAGGCCATGACTCGTCTTCTTAGCAATATTCTGTTCCAAGGGCGAGGCCTGTATATGGTCGGTTTCTTGGTTGGAGGCTATGACGACGATGGCCCACAGATCTATCAGAGCGACTTCATTGGGTCGATTCTCTCTGACAAGTTTGTGTCCACAGGTTCTGGATCCCCAGTTGCACTCGGTGCACTAGAGGCGGGATACAAAGATGATATGCCGAAGAAGAAGGCAATCGAACTGGCCGTGAGAGCAGTAGCTGCCGCTATTGAGCGGGATGCGGCCTCTGGCAACTCCATTCTCGTTAGTGTCATTGACAAGGACGGATATGAAGCCCTTGAGAAGGACGCTATAATGAAGATATGGAAGAAACAGTGACGTAAACAACCTCGACCTTCGTAAAATCCGGCTGGAATCACTCCAGCTAGACAGTATGGGGTCTATCCTGAGAAGGGTGGGAAAGTTAAACCACTATCCCGTGATTGTGGGTGAGGTCTAATGCGTTCCAATGATGAACAGGAACATGTTGATATTCGTGAACAAGTCAGGCAGTTGTTGCCACGTTCAGCAGCAATCAGTGCTGTTGAGTATGAAGGACCGGAGATTGCAGTCTACTCCAAAGCTCCGAAGATACTGCTTGATGATGGTGATACGATAAAGGCGCTAG